>NZ_RZSV01000095.1:0-20707 GCF_004023205.1 Mesorhizobium sp. M1A.F.Ca.IN.020.03.2.1
GGTCCCATCTTCGATTTGGCGGGGAAGGCCTTGAAGACAGCGATAATCTTCGACTGCGAATTTCTTTGCCTCGAAGGCTCGCAACGCAGATTTTGGTGCGCGGCTCATGATCCCGATCCGGTCATAGCCCAGGTCGGCGCAGTAAAGCTCGGACTTGAGGGGGAGTTTCCCCTATTAGGCACGCACTGCGCCTATGTGCAACCGATTGACCGATTGGCCGGGGATACGCGCTCGATCCGTTTTTCACCCAGCTCACCGGCATCACTGAAGAAACCCTGGAGACCGAGGGAGTCGAATTGGCAGAAGCTCTTGCCGACATCGACCGGTTCTCCGACGGTGCGCGCTTTTGGTCCTGGGGCAAGGACGAGCTGAACATGGTCGCGATCAGTTGTTATGTCGCCGGCATTCCCGTTTCCATACCAGCCAACCGGTTCGACAATGCAGTCAAGCTGCTGCTAGCGGCAGGGATGCCGATCGAAGATTTGGCGAGGACACCCAGCAACAAGCTGGCGGACTATTATGGCGTCGACCACGCTCCGTTGCGGGCACACGACGCGCTCGACGATGCGCTATCGCTGACCTACACCCTGCAACATCTGTTGAAATCCGAAAAATTGCAGGCAGACGTCTTCGAGTGTTTGTCTGCGTGGCACCGCACCGGCACGCGCATTCGTTCAGATCACCGAATCGGTCCAGCGGACGATGTCCTTCGCCGCTTGGCCGAACGCGTTGTCCAGGGCACCGACATAAGCGGCATTTCCGCCGCCCGAGACCGGTGCGCTGGCCGTGAAGTCCTTCGAGGCGCGCACCTCGCCATTGCGATCGTTGAGGATGCGCACGAACAGCTCGACATCGGCATGTTCGCCGCCATTGACCCGGACTTCGAAGGACCGCACCTCGACGATGATCTGGTAGTCGATCGCCAAACCCTCGCCCGGCTTGCCGACACCGGCAAAGCTGCCGGACCGCTGAAAAGTCTCGGCGAGCCTTGCCTGCACGATCAGCGGCAGGCGGTCCGCCCATTGCGCGCCCTTGAGGAACTGGATCGACTGGTCGGACGGCCTGATCACGATGTTCTGGCTGTCCAGCGCCTTCAGCGCCGAGGGTTGGGCGATCAGGATCTGGCGGCGGCTGTGGCCTCGCATGTCGAGCGAAGGCGCGGAAAGCTCGAACGTGTCGAGCGGCGCCGGCCTGCCCCCCAGTACCGCGCAGCCTGCAAGCGTGAACACGAGCGTCGCGGCAGCAACGGACTTCAACCCTCTCACTAACTTCACGCGCGATCCCCACTGTCCCCGGATCTGACGATCAACTTACAGCTGCAATCCATGTTCTTGGCGTTCGCAGCAGCGGAAGTCAACGCCGTGCCCTGCCGTCAAACTGACGGACCTCCCCCTCGCCGCCCGTCAGTATGCGCTGCGGGTTTCGGCTGAGATCTGTCACCGCTTCCTCGATTCGGCTGATCGAGCGCCGGCTGGCCTGGACCAGCGCCTCGACATCCTGCAGGCCCTGGCCGGAGAAGCGCGACAGATTGTCGACGATGGTGCCCAGCCGAGAGTTCAGCGTATCGGCAACCTGCTTGAAGGACTTCAGCGTCGCCCGAGCATCGGCCATTACGCCATTGGCTTCACCGGACCCGAGAAGCTTGTCGACCTTCTCGAGAATCCCGTCGACGCGCACGGAGGCGTCGTTGAGGCGTTGCGCAAGCTGGCGGGCATTCTTGATCGTATCGTTGATGTCGTCGGAGCGGTTGGCGATCTTGTCGGTGACCTTGGCGATGTCGGCGGCCGCCTTGTTGGCGCTGTCGCTCGCCTTCTGGATGTTGGCGAGCGCCGTACGGACATCCGCCGGATCTATCCCATCGAGAACGCCGTTGACCTTGGCGAGCGTACCTTGCGTCTGCTTGGCGAAGTCGTTGACCGACCCCACCGCGGCATCGACGTTCTTCAGCACGCCGTCCAACTGCCCGCTGGTTTCCTTGAGGTTCGCGGTGACAGTGTCGACATTGGCGACGATGCTCTTGATCCGGTCCTTGTCGACCGAATTGAGCAGGCCCTCGGCCGCCTTCAGCGTGCTGTCGAGTCGGCCCGACACATTTTGCAATTGCTCCGAAAGCGAGCTCACGGCGGACAGGAATTTATCGATGCCGTCCGAATTCTTGGCCAGCGCGTTGGAGAAGGTCTCGACGTTCTTGACTGTCTGCGTCAGCGGTCCGCGAACATCCTTGGTGAAGCCTTCCAACTCGGAAAGCACCTTGTCGGCACGCGTGAAGATGTTCTGCGCCGTCTGCAGCAGGTTGGTCACGGCCGACGGATTGGCGACGATCTCCGGAACCCTGCCTTCTTTCTCGGCCTGGTCGAGCAGCTTCACTTCCTTTGGATCGGCGCCTTTCAGCTCGATATTGGCCTGGCCGGTGAGGCCGGCGAGCCCGATATCGGCCTGCGTCGACTTGGTGATCGGCGTCATGCGGTCGATCTCGGTATCGGCGATGGCGACCGTCGGGTTGTCGACATCGATATAGACCCGTTTGACGTCGCCCACCTTGACGCCGTTGAACAGCACGAAGCTGCCGCGGCCAAGGCCCGAAGCCGAGCCCGGGATGCGCACGCGCAACAGCGTCGTCTCGCCACGCTCGCCGATCGCGGCCGTCCAGTAGACGAAGGCGAAGGCCGCGAGGATCGCGGCCAGCGTGAAAATGCCGACAATGACGTAGTTGGCTCTGGTTTCCATTACCTCACTTATGGCTATGCGCGAGCCGCAAGATCAAGTTGCCGGGCGCGTTTTCCGCGGAAATAGGATTTTACCCACGGCTCCTCGCTTTTCAGCATGTCGTCGATCGTGCCTTCGACCAGCACCCTCTTCTTACCGAGCACCGCCACGTGGTCGCAGGCGGTGAACAGCGTGTCGAGGTCGTGCGTGACCATGTAGACAGTCAAATCCATCGTATCGCGCAGCTTGACGACCAATTCGTCGAATTCGGCCGCGCTGATCGGATCGAGGCCCGAGGTCGGCTCGTCGAGGAAGACGATGTCCGGATCGAGCGCCAGCGCGCGAGCCAACGCCGCGCGCTTGATCATGCCGCCCGACAGCTCGGAAGGGAATTTCTGCGCTGCGTCCGGCGGCAGCCCGACCAGCTCGACCTTGAGCATGGCGAGCTCGTCCATCAGCTTCTTCGGCAGGTCGAGATACTCGCGCATCGGCACCTGCACGTTTTCCAGCACTGTCAGCGCCGAAAACAGCGCGCCGTGCTGGAACAGGACGCCGAGCCGCATGTCGATGCGCAGGCGCTCGATCTCGCTTGCCTTGTCGACGTCGACGCCGAACAGCCTGATGGTTCCCGATTGCTTCGGCATAAGCCCAAGGATGGTGCGCAGCAACACCGACTTGCCGGCGCCCGAGGCGCCGACGAAGCCCAGGATCTCGCCGCGCTCGATATCGAGCGAAAGCTTATCGAGGACCAGCTTGTCTTCGATGGCAACGGTGACGTCACGGACCGAAAGCACGATCTCGCTCTGGTCCGCGTTCTGCGCCGTCTTGACCCCGTTGCCGCTTGCAACCGCCATCTCAAAACCCGATCGATGCGTAAAACATGGCGAAAAGCCCGTCGAGGATGATGACGACGAAGATCGACTTCACCACCGACGCGGTCACGTGCTGGCCGAGCGATTCGGCGCTGCCGCCGACCTTCATGCCCTCGACCGAAGCGATGGTGCCGATGATCATGGCCATGAACGGCGCCTTGATCAGCCCGGCAAAAATGGTGCTGAGGTCGATGGCGACCCGCAGCCGATCGATGAATGCCGCCGGTGGAATGTCGGAATAGAGCCAGGCGGCGATGATGCCGCCGCCGAGCGCGGCGAAATTCGCGATGATCGTCAAGCACGGCAGCGCAATCACCAAGGCGACGAGCCGCGGAAACACCAGCACGCCGATCGGGTTCAACCCGATCACCTTCAGCGCGTCGACCTCCTCGCGCATCTTCATCGAGCCGATCTCGGCGGTGATGGCGCTGCCCGAGCGGCCGGCCAGCATGATCGCGGTCATCAGCACGCCAAGTTCGCGCAGGATCAGCACGCCGACGAGGTCGACGACGAAAATGTCGGCACCGAAATAGCTGAGCTGATAAGCGCCTTGCTGGGCGACGATGGCGCCGACGATGGCCGACATCAGCACCACCACGGGAATGGCGCCGACGCCCATGCGGTCGATCTGGTTGAAGATTGCTGCCGGATTGACGGCATGGCCGCGGCCGAGCTTCATCTGCGCGCCGCGGATGGTGGCGCCGAGGATGTTCATCGAGGCCAGAAAATCGTCGCGCATCTCGTAGACGCGGCGGCCGACCAGCTCCAGCGCGCGCAGGATGATGTTGGGCGGTCCGGCCGGCCCCGATTCGGGTTCGCGACGCACCGCGTCGCCCACCGCGCCGAGCAGGATTGAGGCGATCTCGCTCTGCCCCTGCACATGGACTTCGACGCCTTTCTTCTCGAAAGCGCTCGCCAGCCGATCGATCAGCCAGGCGCCGGCCGTGTCCATCTTCTCGATCTGGGAAAGGTCGAGCATCAGCTTCTTGGCGCTGTTGCGGTTTTCGATCTTGCGCATCTCCGCATCGACCGATGCCACGGTCCGCGTCGTCCAGACACCCGAGAAAGCGCAGCCGATTACGTCGCCTTCCTCGCCGACGATAATGCGCGGCTGGTGATTGGCATCACCGGCGGGCGTACGGCTTGCGTCGCGTTTGCGGATGGTCAACATGGCGTCCTGTTTAGCGTGACGGGACTGGCGTGTCGATTTGCCGGGAGACCGGGTCGCACAGCCGGAGAAGAAAAATATGGCGCGTGTCATTTCGGTCGAGGTGGAGCGATTCCCCATCGCGGGCACCTTCACCATATCGCGCGGATCGAAAACCGAGGCTGAAGTCATCACCGTGACGATCGCCGACAACGGACATGTCGGGCGCGGCGAATGCGTGCCCTACAGGCGCTACGGCGAGACGATGGAAGGCGTGCGCGCCGCAATCGAGGCGATGCGCGGCCAGATCATCGACGGCATCGGCCGCACCGCCTTGCTCGCGGCCATGCCGGCCGGAGCGGCCCGCAATGCCATCGACTGCGCCTTGTGGGATCTCGAAGCCAAGCTGGGCGCCAGGCCGGTGGCGGACGCGATCGGGGTCGTTTCGCCTAAGGCGCTCGAAACCGCCTACACGCTGTCGCTCGCCGAACCTGAGGCGATGGCGGCGCAGGCCCGCGCCGCTGCCTCGCGGCCGCTGCTCAAGGTCAAGATCGGCGGCGACAACGACGCGGCAAGGATTCGCGCCGTGACGCAAGCCGCCCCGCAAAGCCGCATCATACTCGATGCCAACGAGGGCTGGACCGATAACAACATCGTCGAGAATCTCGCATTCGCAGCCGAGCACGGCATAGTGCTGATCGAGCAGCCGCTGCCGGCCGGCCGTGATGGCATCTTGCGCGAAATCGCGCATCCCGTGCCGATCTGCGCCGACGAAAGCGTGCACGAGGCGAAGAACCTCGAAGCGCTGGTCGGCCTTTATGACGTCGTCAACATCAAGCTCGACAAAACTGGTGGAATGACCGAAGCGCTGATCCTTCGCGACCGTGCCCGCGAGTTGGGTTTCGGCATCATGGTCGGCTGCATGGTCGGCACGTCGCTCGCCATGGCGCCGGCAGTGCTCTTGGCTCAAGGCGCCGATTTCGTCGACCTCGACGGGCCGCTGCTCTTGGCGCACGACCGCGAACCGGGTCTCGTCTACCAGGGCTCGCTGGTCTCACCGCCTCAGCCGGCGCTGTGGGGCTGACCGCGCGGCAAGCCCGATCAGCGCGAGGCCGATGATCGCGATCGGGATCATCGCCAGGAACCCGTCGACGCCAAGATGATCGTAGAGCGGGCCGGAGACCAGCGTGACCGCGGCCATGAAGAAGCCGTTGAAGAAATAGGCGATGCCTTGCGCGGCGCCCGTGCGCTCTTCGGAAACCGTTTCGCCGATCATCTTCTGCAGGCCGATCAGCACCATCGCCACCGAAACCGCATGCAGCGTCTGGACGCCGAAGAAGCCGACGACGCCGAGGCCCAGCGGCCAGACCAGCGGAAAGGCGACCCATCGCAGGATCGAGCCGATGCCGGCGATCACCATCACCCTGACGACGGAAACGGAGGCGAAAATGCGGTTGAAGAACAAGAACATGCAGACCTCGGCAACCACGCCCCAGGCCCACAGCAGGCCCACGACGGAATCGCTGATGCCGATCGACTTCCAGTAGATCGACACGAAGCCGTAAAGAAAGGCGTGGCTGGCGGTGATGATGCCGACACCCAGCGTGAAATAGAGGAAATAGGCGTTGAAGAGGCTTGGCGCCGAATGCTGAATGTCGGTCGCCGATAATGGCGACGCCTTGCGAGGCTTGCCCATCCGCGGCGCCCACAAACCCGCGACAAGCGCTGCGGCAAGGGCCACAAAGATGATCGCCGGAACAGTTTGCGGGCCGGTGGCCGCCAGGATGAAGCCGCCGACTATATTGGCGCAGAAATAGGAGATCGAACCCCATTTGCGCATGGCCGTGTAGTTGGAGCCGAAGCGGCGGACGCCCGACAGAGCCAGCGAATCGGCCATCGGCGAATGCGGCGTCCAAGGGATCGAAAGCAACAGCGAGATGGCCAGCACGCCCGCATAGGTGGCCGGCAGGAAATAGCCGGCCGAAATGATCATCGTCGCCGCGACCAGCGCGATATAGACATTGGCGCGGTCCTTCGCCCGGTCGGCAAACGCGGTGAGCATCGGCGTCGTCACGACGCGCAGGAACATCGGCGCGGCCAGGATGACTGCGATCTGTTCGGCGTGGAAGCCTTTCGCCTCCAGCCAGAGCGGAAAATAGGGCAGATGCGTCCCCTGCGACACGAACAATGTCGCGAAGATCAGGCTCATGCGCAGTTCGAAATGGGCTGGCTTGACGAGTTGCTCAGGCGAAAGCGGCGGCAGCGGCATGAATCGATCCAATTACGCTGCATTCCACGACCCGCAACGCGTTTCGATCCCTATCACGCGGCAAGGCGCGGCGGAACCGCCTGGACCAGTCGATCTGGCTAAAGCTGTTGAAAGACAAGGAACCTCGGAGCCGGAAAGGCGCTCAGGCAGCGTTGACCGCCCTGCCCTTGAGATCGATGAGATCGAGCACCGGCGCGTCCTTGCCGGCCGCAACTTCGGGCAGCACATGCGCCCAGGTCAGGATCTCCATGCGGCCGTCGAAATGCTCGACCACCGCGGTGCAGCTTTCCACCCAGTCCCCGGTGTTGATGTATTGCACGTCGCCATAGCTTTCGATCGCGGCGTGATGGATGTGGCCGCAGATCACGCCGTCGACATGCGAGCGCCGCGCTTCCTCGGAGAGCACCGTCTGGAACGATCCGATGAAGTTCACCGCCTTCTTCACCTTGACCTTCGCCCAGGAAGAGAACGACCAGTAAGGCAGGCCGAGCAGGTGGCGCAGTCTCGTCACGAGGCGATTGACCAGCATTGCCGTGTCATAGGCGTAGTCGCCGAGGTAAGCGAGCCAGCGCCGATTGTGCACCACAGTGTCGAACTGGTCGCCATGGATGACGAGAAGCCGCCTGCCGTCGGCGGTCTCATGAATGGCGCGGTCGGCAACGACGATGCCGCCGAAATGCACCCCCTGGAACTGGCGGGCGAATTCGTCGTGGTTGCCGGCGATGTAGGTGATCGAGGCGCCCTTGCGCGCCTTGCGCAGCAACTTCTGCACCACGTCGTTATGGCTCTGCGGCCAATGCCAGCTGCGCCGCAGGCGCCAGCCGTCAACGATGTCGCCGACCAGGTAGATGGTATCGGCGTCATGGTGGCGCAGGAAATCGATCAGGAAATCGGCCTTGGCCGCTTTCGAGCCGAGATGCACGTCGGAAATGAACATGGTGCGAAAAGTGCGGGGCTCTGGACCGGACATCGCGATTTCCACCTTTCTTTGGCGTGCTATGCCTCGATTCATGCAACAACCGTATGACGGTTGCGGTTGGTCCAGCCTAGGCGCTAGCTTGCCGCCCTCGAAAAAGGAGAAGTCAGCATGGATCTCGGCATTCGCGGCAAGAAGGCCATCGTCTGCGCCTCGAGCAAGGGACTGGGGCGCGGCTGCGCGATTGCGCTGGCCGAAGCCGGCGTCGACCTTGTCGTCAACGGCCGCAACGCCGAGCTGTTGGCGAAGACGGCGCAGGAAATCCGCGAAAAATTCGGCGTCGAGGTGATCGAGATCGCGGGCGACGTCTCGAAGCCGGAAGTGCAGAAGGCATTGCTTGCCGCCTGCCCCGCCCCCGACATCCTGGTCAACAACAATGGCGGCCCGCCGCTTCGCGATTTCCGCGAGCTCGACCGCGCGAAAATCCTCGAAGGCGTGACGCAGAACATGGTGACGCCGATCGAGCTGATCCAGGCGGTCATCGACGGTATGGCCAAGCGCGGCTTCGGCCGCATCGTCAACATCACATCGCTGTCGGTCTATGTGCCGCTACCGGGCCTCGACCTGTCGTCGGGCGCCCGCGCCGGCCTGACCTCGTTCCTTGCCGGCGTGGCCCGCACGGTGATCGACCGAAACGTCACCATCAACAGCCTATTGCCCGGCAAGCTCGACACCGACCGGTTGCGAGGCCCGCACGAAGCCGGCACGCCGGAAGACCCCGCAGCGGCCGCCGCGCGCAAGGCCCGCATCAGCGCCGACGTACCGGCAAAGCGCCTCGGCACGCCGGAAGAGTTCGGCCAGATCTGCGCCTTCCTGTGCTCGGTTCATGCCGGCTATCTCACTGGACAGAACATCCCGGTCGACGGCGGCCTCTACGTCAGTGCGTTCTGACGAGCTTCGTCGATCCGCCGCAAGTTTCCGAGCCAACAGGCTGAAATGGATTGATTATCTTCGCCTCGGCATCGTGAATGCCAGGGCCGACATTTGGCGTCGCGAAGAATCGCCGCTGCATGCTAAAAGGCTCGAAAGCAAGAAGCGCAGGAGGGCCGCGAATGGACGGCGAGAGCAAGAAAACGGCCCGATCGGACCTTGATGAGGCCGCGCTCTTCTTCCACAAGCACCCCACCCCGGGAAAGCTCGAGATCCAGGCGACCAAGCCGCTGGGCAACCAGCGCGACCTCGCGCTTGCCTATTCGCCGGGCGTTGCCGCTCCTTGTCTCGAGATCCGGGACGATCCCGCGGCCGCCGCCGACTACACGGCGCGCGCCAACCTCGTCGGCGTTGTCTCCAACGGCTCGGCGGTGCTTGGGCTGGGCAATATCGGCCCGCTCGCCTCCAAGCCGGTGATGGAAGGAAAGGCGGTGCTGTTCAAGAAATTCGCCGGCATCGACGTGTTCGACATCGAGATCGATGCTCCCGAGATCGAGCGCATGGTCGAGACGGTGGCCGCGCTCGAGCCGACCTTCGGCGGCATCAATCTCGAGGACATCAAGGCGCCTGAATGCTTCGAGGTCGAGGAGCGGCTGAAGGACCGCATGGGCATTCCGGTTTTCCATGACGACCAGCATGGCACGGCAATCATCGTCGCCGCCGCGGTGCTCAACGGGCTGGAATTCGCCGGCAAATCGATCTCCGACATCAAGATCGTCACGTCCGGCGCGGGCGCTGCGGCGCTCGCCTGCCTCAACCTTTTGGTCTCGCTCGGGGCCAAGGTCGAAAACATCTGGGTCACCGATCGTTTCGGCGTCGCCTACAAAGGCCGGGTCGAGGAGATGGACCGCTGGAAAGACCCTTATGTGAAGGACACCCAGGCGCGCACGCTGACCGATGTCATCCCCGGCGCCGACGTCTTTCTCGGCCTGTCCGCCGCAGGCGTGCTGAAGCCAGAACTCCTGCAGCACATGGCGCCGAAGCCGCTGATCCTGGCGCTCGCCAACCCGACGCCGGAGATCATGCCGGAGGTTGCGCGCGCGGCACGGCCCGACGCCATGATCTGCACCGGGCGCTCCGATTTTCCCAATCAAGTCAATAACGTGCTCTGCTTTCCTTACATTTTCCGCGGCGCGCTGGATTGCGGGGCGAGCGCCATCAACGAGGAGATGAAGATGGCCGCGGTCAGAGCGATCGCGGCGCTGGCCCGCGAGGAGCCATCGGACGTCGCCGCCCGCGCCTATTCCGGCGAGACGCCGGTCTTCGGCCCGGACTTCCTGATCCCCTCGCCCTTCGATCCGCGTCTCATCCTGCGCATCGCGCCGGCGGTGGCGAGAGCCGCCTGCGACACCGGCGTGGCGACGCGGCCGATCACCGATTTCGCGGCCTATGTCGACAAGCTCAACCGCTTCGTCTTCCGCTCCGGCCTGGTGATGAAACCGGTGTTCTCCTCGGCCAAGGCCGCCAGCGCGAAGCGCGTCATCTACGCCGACGGCGAGGACGAGCGCGTGCTGCGGGCGGCACAGGTGGTCCTGGAGGAAGGCATCGCCGAACCGATCCTGATCGGCCGCCCGCATGTCGTGGAAGTCAGGCTGAAGCGCTACGGCCTGCGCATCCGGCCGGGGGTCGATTTCGGCCTGATCAACCCGGAGGACGATCCGCGCTACCGGCACTATGTCGATCTGCTGATCGAACTCGCGGGTCGCCGCGGTATAACGACGGAAGCCGCCCGCACCATGGTGCGCACCAACAACACGGTGATCGCCGCGCTTGCGTTGAAGCGCGGCGATGCGGATGCGATGATTTGCGGGCTCGAAGGCCGCTTCGAGCGACATCTGCGCAATGTCACGCTGATCATCGGGCCGCGTCCCGGCATCAAGGACCGCGATCTCTCGACGCTGTCGATGCTGATCTCGCAGCGCGGCATCATCTTCCTCACCGACACCCATGTCTCCGTCGATCCGACGGCGGAGGAGATCGCCGAGATGACGGTGCTGGCGGCGGAAGAAATCCAGCGCTTCGGCATCGAGCCGAAGGCAGCATTGCTGTCGCATTCGGATTTCGGCTCGCGCGATTCGCCCGGCGCGCTCAAGATGCGCGAGGCCGCTGCCATCCTCGCCCGCATCGCGCCGGAGCTGCAGTGCGATGGCGAGATGCATGCCGACTCGGCTCTTTCCGAACATCTGCGCCAGCGCGTCTACCCGCATTCGCGGCTGAAAGGGGAAGCCAATCTGCTGGTGTTCCCGAACCTCGATTCGGCCAACATCACGCTGACGGCGCTGCGTGCCATGATGGACGCGCTGCATGTCGGGCCGATCCTGCTCGGCACCGACAAGCCCGCGCACATCCTGACGCCTTCTGTGACCTCTCGCGGCGTGGTCAACATGACGGCACTGGCAGTCGTCGAGGCGGCGCACAAGGCGCAGGCGCTCGCCCCGATCTGAGTTGAGGGTGAGCTCTGGGTTGTGCGAGCTCGCGCCAGCGGAATTGTGTTGAGTTGGAAGCTAGGGAACAGTTAACTACGAACGCGGTAGCCTTCCACCGGCAATCGGGATTCCAGGCGGATGAAGGGGTTGAAGCTGACGCATCTTGCTGCGCTGCTTGCAGCGTTGGCGGCGTCGGCTGTCGCTGTGACCGAGCCGCAGGCCGCTTCTCGCACCTGCCGCCAGCTCGAAGCGGAGCTTGCAGCCACGCGCGGCGGTGGCGGCGGTCCGGGACTGATCCGCAAATATGACGACGCGATCGCCCGCCAGCGCGAGCAGCTGGCCAAGGCGCGCAGCCGCGCCGGTGATGCCAATTGCGGCTTCACGCTGTTTTCGCGCAATGCCGGCCAATGCGCGGCGATCAATGCCTCGATAGAGCGTATGAACGCCAATCTCGACATCTTGCAGGCCAAGCGCGAGCGGCTGGCCGGCGGCGGCACGCGGCGCGACCGCAGCCGCATTCTTGCGGCGCTCGACGCCAATGGCTGCCGCGATAATGAAGTCGAGCCGCATCGCGCCCCGATCCAGGAGGCCGCCCGCAACAATGGTGGCGGCAATCTGTTCGAGCAGCTCTTCGGCCGTGGCGACGAGGAGATCGATACGCTCCACACGCCTGAAGCGCTTCCGCCAGACGATCCCAGCGCGCGCAACATCCGCCGGGTGATCAACCAACCCGACGGCATGGACCTGCCGAGAATGAACGGCGAGTTCATCACCGTCTGCGTGCGCACCTGCGACGGCTATTTCTTCCCGATGTCGAACGCCGCCTCTCTTGGCGATTTCGAGCGCGATCAGAAGAATTGCGAATCGAGCTGCCCCGGCACCGAGATGCAGGTCTTCTACACGCGCGGCATGGACGATGACGCCGGCAACATGACATCCTCGGCGACCGGCCGTCCTTACAGCGAGCTGCCGACGGCCTATCTCTACAAGCAGGCCAACTACTCGCGGCCGCCGCAATGCGGCTGCAACGCCCAGGCCGAAAACTTCTCGATCATAGGCGGGAATCCGCCCAATCCGGAGCAGCCGCAGCCGGACAGCGGGGCGACGACCCTCGTGCCGACGCCGGCGGCCAAGCTCGATGCTGGCGCCGATCCCGAAACGCTCGCCAACGCTGCAGGCGGGCTCGACCGCGCGGCTATCAAGCAGCTGACCGCCAAGGTGCCGGCGTCACCGGTTTCGGCCCTGCCGCCGGAACAGCGCAAGGTCAGGGTCGTCGGGCCAGCGTTCCTTCCCGACCCATCAGCGGCAATAGATCTGCAAGCTCCGGCCCGGAAGACCGCCCGGTAAGGGCGAGCCGCAGCGGCATGAACAGCGGCTTGCCCTTGCGGCCCGTCGCTTCCTTGATCTTGCCGGTCCAATCCTTCCAGACCGTGCCGTTCCAAGGCTCCTCCGGCAACAGGTCGAACGCCTGGTGGAGGAAATCACGGTCCTCGCCGGAAAATTCCGCCGGCTCCTGCGGCCCGTCACTCAGGATTCGCCACCAGGCGACAGCGTCGGACAAACGGTCGATATTGCCGCGCACCGCAAGCCAGAAGGGCTCGGCCCTGTCGCCGGAAATGCCAAGCACAATCAGCCGGTCGCGCGCCTCCTCGAACGGCATTTGGTGCATCAGCGTGCGATTGAGCACGAAAAGCTCGTCGGGATCGAACTTGGCGGCAGACTTGGATGTCGCGGCCGGGTCGAAATGGCTGGCGAGCTCGTTGAGATCGTGCGCTGCCGTGACATTTTCCGATGTGCCAACGAGCACGGCAAGCGAGGCGACCGCCATCGGCTCGATGCCGTCCTCACGCAGGCTTTCGATCGACAGCGCGCCGGTGCGCTTCGACAGCCCCTCACCCGACACGGTGGTCAAGAGATTATGATGCCCGAACACCGGCGGCTCGGCGCCCAGCGCCTGGAACAAGGCTATCTGCACGCCGGTGTTGGTGACGTGGTCGTCGCCGCGTATGACATGGGTGACGCCCATCTCGATGTCGTCGACCACCGAAGGCAGTGTGTAGAGATAAGTGCCGTCCTCACGCACCAGGACTGGGTCCGACAGTGAGGCGAGATCGACGGTCTCCTCGCCGCGCACAAGGTCGTTCCAGTGCACCTCGGTCCGTTCCGGCTGCAGCGGGTCGCCGGTGAAGTTCGGCAGAAGAAAGCGCCAGTGCGGCCGGCGCCCGTCGGATTCGTATTCGGCCACCTGCTCCGGCGTCAGCGTCAATGCCTCGCGGCCATAGACCGGCGGCAGGCCGCGCGTGCGGCGCACCTTGCGGCGCAGGTCGAGCTCCTCCGGCGTTTCGTAGCAGGCATAAAGCACGCGCGCCGCCTTCAGCCGCTCCACCGCGGCGTCATAGACTTCAAAGCGACGCGACTGATATTCGGTAACGTCGGGAAAAATGCCGAGCCAATGCAGGTCATAGAGAATTGAATCGGCGAATTCCTGCGTCGAACGGGCAACGTCTGTATCGTCGAAGCGCTGGATGAAGCGGCCCTTGTTGTTCATAGCGAAGAGCCAGTTGAACAGCGCGGTGCGGGCATTGCCGATGTGGATGCGGCCGGTCGGCGACGGGGCGAAACGAACGGTAACTGTCATGAGCGGGGCGTAGCGAATGCTTCCAGGCTTGACAAGACACGCCCCCGCGCAGGGCAACAGATAGTGCAAGCCAGCTAAAATGAAAAGCCGCCCGTCGGGCCCGGCCCCGGCAACCCGGCGAGCCGTCCGCAAGGACCCGCCAAATAAAGGCTTTTCGATGCGCCTTTCTGTCCCCATTATCCACATATGTGACACACAACATGTTGGGGTCACAAAACCTACAAAAACGAATCCTTGACGGGTCAGAACGAGTCGCTTTTTATAGGCCATGCGCTCCTGTTGCGGGCGTGACCGGAGAGTTCAGAGGCCGGTCTTTTTTCCCGGATTTTGTGCGTTTTGCCCACATTTCCGCCCGTTCACGAGGCCGGCGGAAGCGTTGGGTATGATGGGGCTTGGGTGGGCGAAAGGGAGAATTGTCGGGCTGGAAAAAATGATCTGTTAACACTATATTTAGTGTTTGCAGGCAGGCTCGACCCTAGATAGTGTGAACTTCCCTCTTCCGAGGGAATCGACAAAAGTTTCAGTTTTGAGGGACCCGCGGGTCGGCCTGCAGCCTGGGTGAGCGCCTGGAAGGGCGTTTGCTTGTCTGCACGGTGCTGCCCGCGACGAGGAGAACGCCGGCGTCGCCTGCGATGCCGGCAAACGGCGGACCGTGCTTTTCGCCTGGCGGGGCAGCAATCCCTGGGGAAAAGCGCTATATGTAGACAAAAGGGACCGGACCAATGCGCATCGAGCGTCGCTTCACCAAGCCAGACCAAGCAGGTCAAGAAGGGGCAGCTTACGCGGAGATCGAATTCCGCAAGGCCCTGTCGGAGATCAAGAATCCCGACGGCTCGGTGGTGTTCCGCCTCGACAACATCGATGTGCCGGCGCAGTTCAGCCAGGTCGCGGCCGACATCCTGGCCCAAAAATATTTCCGCAAGGCCGGCGTCCCGGCGCGCCTGAAGAAGGTCGAGGAGAACGACGTCCCCTCCTTCCTGTGGCGTTCGGTTGCCGACGAGGCCGAACTCGCCAAGCTCCCCGAGGCCGAGCGCTATGGTTCGGAAACCGATGCTCGCCAGGTCTTCGACCGGCTGTCCGGCACCTGGACCTATTGGGGCTGGAAGGGCGGCTACTTCAAGTCCGAAGAAGATGCCCGCGCTTTCCGCGACGAGCTTGCCTATATGCTGGCCACTCAGCGCGTGGCGCCGAACTCGCCGCAATGGTTCAACACCGGCCTGCACTGGGCCTATGGCATCGACGGGCCGAGCCAGGGTCACTTCTATGTCGACCCCTTCACCGGCAGGCTGACCAAGTCGAAGTCGGCTTACGAGCATCCGCAGCCGCATGCCTGCTTCATCCAGAGCGTTCAGGACGACCTCGTCAACGAGGGCGGCATCATGGACCTGTGGGTGCGTGAGGCGCGCCTGTTCAAATACGGCTCCGGCACCGGCTCGAACTTCTCGATGCTGCGCGGCGAAGGCGAGAAGCTGTCCGGCGGCGGCCGCTCGTCCGGCCTGATGAGCTTCCTCAAGATCGGCGATCGCGCGGCGGGCGCCATCAAGTCGGGCGGCACGACGCGCCGCGCCGCCAAGATGGTCATCGTCGACGCCGACCATCCCGACATCGAGGACTTCATCGACTGGAAGGTCAATGAAGAACAGAAGGTCACCTCGCTGGTGACCGGCTCGAAGATCGTCAAGAAGCACCTCGAAGCGATCATGAAGGCCTGCGTCAATTGCGAAGGCAATGGCGACGACTGCTTCGACCCGGCCCTCAACACCGCGCTGAAGCGCGAGATCAAGGCGGCCAAGAAGGACGCCGTGCCGGAGAACTACATCTATCGCGTCATCCAGTTCGCCCGCCAGGGCTACACCTCGATGTCGTTCAAGACCTACGACACCGACTGGGACTCTGACGCCTATCTCACCGTTTCCGGCCAGAACTCCAACAACTCGGTGTCGCTGAGGGACAATTTCCTGCGCGCCGTCGAGGCCGACGGCGACTGGCAGCTCACCGCCCGCAAGGACGGCAAGGTGCTGAAGACGCTGAAGGCGCGGGATCTCTGGGAAAAGATCGGTTATGCCGCGTGGGCGTCCGCCGATCCCGGCCTGCATTTCAACACGACCATGAACGACTGGCACACCTGCGCCTCCGCCGGTGCGATCCGGGCCTCCAACCCGTGCTCGGAATACATGTTCCTCGACGACACGGCCTGCAACCTCGCCTCGATCAACCTCCTGCCCTACCGCAAGGAAGACGGCACGATCGACATCGCCGCTTACGAGCACACCGTTCGGCTGTGGACCGTCGTGCTCGAGATCTCGGTCATGATGGCGCAGTTCCCGTCGAAGGAGATCGCCAAGCTCTCCTACGACTACCGCACGCTCGGCCTCGGCTACGCCAACATCGGCGGCCTGTTGATGACGTCCGGCATTCCCTACGACTCCGACGAGGGCCGCGCGATCTGCGCCGCGCTCACGGCCATCATGACCGGCATCGCCTATGCGACCTCGGCCGAAATGGCTTCCGAGCTCGGCGCCTTCCCGGACTATGACCGCAACGCCCAGAACATGCTGCGCGTCATGCGCAACCACCGCCGCGCCGCCTATGGCGACAAGGACGGCTACGAGAAGCTCGCCGTCAATCCGGTGCCGCTGGTCGCCTCCGACCTGAAGCAGCAGGCGCTGGCCGAGCATGCCCGCGCCGCCTGGGATCGCGCCATCGAGCTCGGCGAGGAGCATGGCTATCGCAACGCGCAGGCGACCGTGATCGCGCCGACCGGCACGATCGGCCTGGTCATGGACTGCGACACCACCGGCATCGAGCCCGACTTCGCGCTGGTGAAGTTCAAGAAGCTCGCCGGCGGCGGCTACTTCAAGATCATCAACCGCGCGGTGCCGGAAGCGCTGCGCACGCTCGGCTATTCCGAAAGCCAGATTGCCGAGATCGAGGCCTATGCCGTCGGCCATGGCAACCTCAACCAGGCGCCCGGCATCAACCCGTCTTCGCTGAAGGCCAAGGGCTTCACCGATGATAAGATCGCGGCGCTGAATGCGGCGCTGAAGTCGGCCTTCGACATCAAGTTCGTGTTCAACCAGTGGACGCTCGGCGCCGATTGGGTGAAAGAGACGCTCGGCTTCACCGACGAGCAGCTTTCCGACTTTTCCTTCGAGATGCTGCCGGCGCTGGGCTTCTCCAAGAAGGACATCGACGCGGCCAACATCCATGTCTGCGGTGCAATGACGCTCGAAGGGGCGCCGTTCCTCAAGGCCGAGCACCTGCCGGTGTTCGACTGCGCCAGCCCCTGCGGCAAGATCGGCAAGCGCTCGCTGTCGATCCAGAGCCACATCCTGATGATGGCCGCGGCGCAGCCCTTCATCTCGGGCGCCATCTCCAAGACCATCAACATGCCGAACGAGGCGACGGTCGAGGACGCCAAGAACGCCTACATGCTGTCCTGGAAGCTGGCGCTGAAGGCCAACGCGCTCTATCGCGACGGCTCGAAGCTGTCGCAGCCGCTCAATGCCTCGCTGCTCGCCGACGGCGAGGAGGACGAGGACGAGGCGGTCGAGCAGCTGATTGCGGCGCCCGCCGCGCAGCGCGCCGTGCAGGTGACGGAAAAGATCGTCGAGCGCGTCATCGAGCGTCTCTACCGCGACCGCGAGAAGCTGCCGAACCGCCGCAAGGGCTACACGCAGAAGGCGGTCGTCGGCGGCCACAAGGTGTATCTCAGGACCGGCGAGTTCGACGACGGCCGCCTCGGCGAGATCTTCATCGACATGCACAAGGAAGGTGCTGCCTTCCGCGCCATGATGAACAACTTCGCCATCGCCATCTCGCTCGGCCTGCAATATGGCGTGCCGCTCGACGAATATGTCGAGGCCTTCACCTTCACCAAGTTCGAGCCGGCCGGCATGGTGCAGGGCAACGACGCGATCAAGAACGCGACGTCGATCCTCGACTACGTGTTCCGCGAGCTTGCCGTCTCCTATCTCGGCCGCCACGACCTCGCGCATGTCGATCAGTCGGACTTCGACAAGACGGCGCTCGGCCGCGGCATCACCGAAGGCAAGGCGACGCCGTTCTCCAAGGGCCTCTATCGCGGTGCCTCGCCGGTGAAGCTGGTGTCGGCTGCCGGTTCAGACCCCAAGGGTTTTGGCGGCTCAGCCCCGACGACGGCCCCTGCCCGCGCAGCGCCCACCGCCTTCGCCGGCTCCAACGTGCTGGCGTTGAAGCCTGCAAGCGACGAGGCCCTTGCCTACAAGCGCGACTATGAGGAGCGCGCCAGGGAACTGGCCGAGGAGATGGTGGAAGAGGAAGCCGAGGCCGCCGGCGGCGCCGAGGCGTTCTTCACCGACGCCGCCGCCAACGAGGCCGCCGAGGCCAAGAAGCTAGCCGCCACCCGTCGCCAGCAGTCCTTGCTCCAGGGTTACACCGGCAACGAATGTTCGGAGTGCCACAACTTCACCATGGTGCGGAACGGCACCTGCGAGAAGTGCGACACGTGTGGTTCGACGAGCGGGTGCAGCTGAGGCCCGATGCCGCCAAGGCTGACAGTCAGCGAAGTTATTCGCAAGCTGGAGGCCGATGGCTGGTATCTGGTTGCAACCAAATGCAGCCATCGCCAATATAGATCAAAGCCGGCCGCGTCATCGTGGCCGGCCGCACTGGCCTGATTGTCCAAGGCCTTCCATGATCGATCACATCACTCTCGAAGTGAGCGACCTCGAACAGAGCAAGCTCTTCTACGAAAAGGCTTTTGCGCCGTTGGGGTATCGCCTCGCTTTCGGCAAGGAAGGCGTGTTCTGGGCCTTCGATGTCGGCAATGGCTGCCTGTTCGAGATCCAGAGCACCGGCGAGAAGCCGCCGCTCACCCATCTTCATGTCGCTTTCCGGGTGAAGGGCAAGGCGGAGGTCGATGCGTTCTATAGGGCGGCGTTGGAGGCAGGTGCCGCGGACAATGGCGCGCCCGGGCCGCGTCCGGACTACGCGGCGAACTACTACGCCTGCTTCGTGCTTGATCCCGACGGTTACAACATCGAGGCGATGATCAACGAGGCGTGACGGGCGATGCCCTTCGGCTTCGTCATTCTAGGGCGGAGCAAGGAGCGAAGCGACGCAGCGCAGACCCTAGAATCCATGCCGTTACATCAAGGCGCTGCGGCGTTTCAGAATTCTGCACGCTGCGCCCTACGGCAATGGTCACGGCATGGGTCCTCGGGTCAAGCCCGAGGACGACGAAAGCGCGATGGACGGCCTCTCCTCAGCTCTTGTGGGGAGAAGGGAGCGCCGCCTTCAATCCTTGAACGTGATCCCGTATTTCGCGGCCTGTTCCTTCGGCATGTCGGCCAGCGCCTGGCGTACCGTGTAGCCACCATAGACGTCGCCGCCGTTGCGGATCATCCAGTCCTCGACATCGGCCTCGGCAACCGTCATGCGGTCGCCCATCTTGTATTGGTTGCCGTTGACCGGCTTGTCGGCCAGCAATCCGACGAAGCGGCCGTCGCTAAAAGCCACAAGCTGCATCCAGATATGCTCGGTGGCGCCGTTCTGGGTCAGCGGGAACTTGACCGTATAGGTGCCAGGCGTGCGGGCGGCCATCAACTCATGGAAGCGCGGCAGCGTCGAATGGCCCTTCGCCTTGGCACCCTGCATCGCCTCGTCGGTGGTTGAATAGGCAACCACATTTTCATTGGGCGTTTTGTTGCGCAGGTGCGAATTGAAAAATCCGTAGCCGACGGCGGCCACCACAGCGGCAGTGACAATCAATTTGCGCATAGACCCCTCCAAGACGCGATCACGAACACGTTACCGGAAGGCCGTTGCCGCGCCGCTAAGGGAGACGGTGAGTCGTTGGTTAGCGAAATCCTGAAATTGCCGTCGATCGTCAGCTCGGCGCCGGGGTGAAGCAGACGGCCTCAATTCGCGTCGGCCACCATCTCGCCGCCGCCCAGCCACCTGCGCCACTGCCGCTCGTCGCCGTGGAAGACATTGAGGTCGATGCGGCCGCTGACGCCATGCGACAGGCCGGAGCCCGAATATTGCCAGAACAGCCAGTTGCGGCCCGGATAGACCTTTGACGGATGGGCGGCCACCGCGCGCAACCAGAACGGATAGTCGAGGAAAGCGCCGCGCAGATTGTCGCGATAAAAATCCGGCGACGTGTAGATGATGGGCCGCTGGCCGTAATGGCGCTCCAGCTTGTCCATGAACACCTGCATCTTCTCCAGCACCTTCTGGCGCGAAGGCCGGCGCTTGCAGGAGGACTCGCCGTTCCACTCGACATCGATGACCGGCGGCAGCGCGCCTTGGACCCGCGGCACGTTGCGGATGAACCAGTCGGCCTGCTCGCCGGCGGTGCGGCACCAGTAGAAGAAATGATAGGCGCCGCGCTTCAGCCCGGCGGCATCGGCGCCGCGCCAGTTTTTCATGAACATCGGATCGAGATGGTCGCCGCCGTCGGTCGCCTTGATGTAGGCGAAGTTGGCGCCCTGGGCGCGCAGCTTTTGCCAGTTGATATTGCCCTGCCAGCGCGACACGTCGACGCCATGGACGGCAAGGTGCCTTGGCGAGGCGCGCCCGAAATTGATCGGTTTGGCATCGCGAAAGGCATAGCGGGTGACGGGGCCAGCAAGCATCGCGGGCGCTGCGCGCGACAGCCGCTTCGGCGGCGAGACGAGTGCTGCGGCCTCGACCGGGGGCTCGACCGTATCCGGCAGGTCCGGCGCCGGGAACGCCACCGTTTCTTCCTCGGCCAAGCC
>NZ_RZSV01000096.1:0-20667 GCF_004023205.1 Mesorhizobium sp. M1A.F.Ca.IN.020.03.2.1
GGTCAAGCCCAGCGGCGTTTCGCTTTCGCGCCTAGTGCGGGCGAGGGCGGCAAGCCTCGGGCTGGTGGCAGCTCTTGGCTTCATGCTTCTGGTGTCGCTCGCCGCAAGCACGGCGATCTCGGCGCTGAGTGAGGTCATCAACCAGCACCTGCCGTTCGGCGAGCTGATCGTGAGCGCGATCAACACCATCGTCTCCTTCGTGCTGATCGCGCTGCTCTTCGCGGCGATCTACAAGGTCCTGCCGGACCGCAGGCTCAAATGGCGCGACGTCGGCGTCGGTTCCATCGTCACCGCGCTGCTCTTCACCATCGGCAAGTCGCTGATCGGCTGGTACATCGGCACCAGCGCCATCGGCACGTCCTATGGCGCGGCCGGCGCGCTGATGGTCGTGCTGGTCTGGGTTTACTATTCGGCACAGATTTTCCTCTTCGGTGCCGAGATCACCCGCGCCTATTCGGTGCGGAGCGGCAGCCGGCAGGATCTCGCGCCCGTGGTGGCGGCCAGCGACGAAACGTCAAGGTCAGGCAGGTCACCGCAACCGAGCGTGCCGGACGGCGAGGTCGTCAGATGGATCGTCCTCAGCAGCCTGATCACGGTGCTGGTCTCGGAGTTCCGGCGCTGGCGGCAGGGGTGACGCTGCTGGCCGCCGGTTCGAGAGTTGGCCGTTCTCTGCCTGTCGCTCCTGCTGACGCTTTTCGACTTCGTAGGAAAGCCAGCGGCAGAACATCCCGATGATCGAAGTGGCGGCGCCGCCAAGCAGGCAGGCAATCAGCAACGGATTTTGCGAAACGTGCTCCCAACTGACGATCGCCAGCAGCATCACGCTTACCGTTGAGATCGAATAGCCTATGCCCTTGAGCAGATGCAGCGACGATATGGTCATCCCGGCCCGCCTTTCAGGTGCAACAATCAGCGGCAACCGAAGTTCCATGCACCCAGTGCCAGGCGCTTGGCAGCGGTTTCGCCGCTGTGTGCGAGCCGTTGAAACCTTGTCCAGCCGAATGCGTTGCCTAACGTATCAATCGCGGGAGGAAGTCGTCACGATGCCAAAGACAGGGCCAGGTTGGGAGCAGGCCTATCAACCGCTCGAATTCGCCCAAAAGCACGGCCTGACCCTGAGGCAGGCTGAAATCGTCATCCAGACCAATGGACCGTCCAAATACAGATGCGATCTGGCGGCTCCGATCTTTCTCAAGGCGCTGAAGCAGCTCGCAAAGAATCGCGGGACGCCTGGCCGGCAAGCAGCATCAGTGTCGGCTTTTGAGGAACCGGGCTTCGCGCAGCAGCGAAGGCCAGTCGGTTCCGATTAGCTTGATCAACTCGCGGGCATCGTTTTCCGAAATGTCCGCGTCCTTTGCCAACCGGTGGGCGAGCATTTGGACATCGGCCTCCGTTTGCTGCACCTGCTTTCCATCATTTCCAACCATGGCGCGCCTCCTCTCAGATAAGAACTTTCGAGGTGGCCGTATGTTTCATTTTGGCGGCAAGAGGCTGACGCGAACCTAAGGTTCACGCAGGCTTGCGTTTGGCCTTGAGCTTTTCACTCAATTCGACCGGATCGCGGCAGCCGTTCTCAAACAAAATCAGCGCGTGCCTTGCCGCATGAAGCCGCTCCTCACTGTCCGACGGTATGCGAAATGTGCGGCAGTAGTCGTCGAGAGCGGCTGCGAGGATGACCAAATCCTCGGGGTCGAGGAAACCCGGAAAAACCATTGCTCTCCCTCCCGTTGACAGGTGAAAGTGAAAGCGTGGTCCGCGCTTACAAACGCTGGCCTCGGTTTGGGAGTTGCGGATAAGCGCTGGCGGCGGGGTCACATGTTGTGTCACCCTGCCATCAAGCGGAACTTTCTCGCGTCACGGACGGAGCGGTTTGGAACCCGGGCTTTGCCGGCGAGCACAGCACTGTGCGATCCAGGCCGAAGTCCGCTGCGGGTTCGAGAAAGATGGTATCCGATCGCCCGAGGCGATGGCGCCTAGCGCTTCCGCTTTCCGGCGCCGGCGGGCTTAGGCCCCACGGTCACGAGCGCCTCGCGCATTATCCGCAGGGCTTCATCGGGGGTAAGGCCGCATTTGCGGGCAAAATAAATCGCTTCGGAAGCCTCCGATCGCGAGGCTGCGGCGATAACGGACAAGGCCGGTCTCGATTTCTTCTTGGCCATCGGTTCACCGTGCCACGAATCGCTTAATCAACTAATATAACGTCCCTGTTCTGAAATCAAAATTCTGGCTTTCGACGCCGCAGCCCCGATCGGGGCTGCGGGCTCATTTTATCCGGCGGCGGATCTTACCAGCCCTGGCGACTCGCCCAGTCGTCGATGTCGCGGCGGATGCGATCCTTCTCGATGCCGTAGCGCTCTTGAATCTTGCCTTCGAGCTGCTCACGGTTGCCGGCGATGCGGTCGAGGTCGTCATCGGTGAGCTTGCCCCACTGTTCCTTCACCTTGCCCTTGACCTGCTTCCAGTTACCTTCGACGCGGTTCCAATCCATGGTGCAGACCTCCTTTGTGTTTGCGTAAATGCTAACGACTGCGCGGGCCGCGGGTTCCTGTTTTTCGGCCGGACACGAGGGAACATTTGAACGCTGCTCATGTTCTGCCGCAGTATGGCGCGCCGTCCCTGCAAGGCGCGCCGGCGGACCGGGTCGGGCCCCAATCCTGCCCCTCTCGTTGTCCCGTTGGGGCGGGCTTCCAATAGATCGAGGAGATCATGCTTTACCAGGCAGCGAAGATCGCCGAAGAGGCCCATCGCGGCCAGAAAGACAAGACCGGCCGTCCCTTTATCGAACATCTGAGACGCGTCGCCGATGCGGTCGAAACGCTTGACGAGAAAACCGTCGCCTACCTGCACGACGTGGTCGAGAAAGGCGAGGGGTGGACGCTCGATCGGCTCGAGGCCGAGGGCTTCGGCTTTCCGGTCGTCGCTGCCGTTGACGCGCTGACGAAAAGAATGGACGAAAGCGAGCACGACTTTGTCTGCCGTGCGGCGTCCAACGAGCTTGCGCTGCCTGTCAAGCAGGCGGACCTCAAGGACAATCTCTGGCAGGCGCACCAAGCGGGCATCGACCCCGAGAAGTACGAGAACGGACTGCGCCTGCTCGACGAGTTGACCAGCGAGTGACTGGAATTGCTCTAGCCCTTGTCGCTCACCTGCAGCAGATCCGCCGACTCGGGTGAAAGGAGCGAGCGTTCTCGCAACGCCTTTTCCAGGTCGTTGCGGCTGTCAGCCGGGCAGGCGTCGGGCAGGTCGAGCGCCGTCAGCGCCTCTTCGTCGAATTCGATAGCCCCGCCATAGAGCTGAGCCACCTGCATCACCAGACTCTCGATATCCTCGCGGGCAATGTTCTCAGCGAGATTCATCAGCCTGATTTCTTCCGACAATTGGATAATATTGACGATGCCGTTTTCCCGCAAAGCCCGCTGGACCTTGTGGTGAGCGTCGTTGCGCAACCGGTCGGAAAATCCTCGTAACATCGGAAAAACCTCCTTTCGCGGCGGTTCATCCCTCTGCCGGCCATAATGCGCCGACGTCGCTCGGTTGGCAACTAAAAAATGGAAAAGCTGTAAAAAAATCAACAAGTTAGCATAGACCGGCAAATGCGGTGTAGCCATATCGTTAGCACCGCCAGCGTCCCCCGCCTTTGTTGTCTCGCATGACCTTGACGTCTTTTGAGCCGAATCCTACTTTTACTGGCAGTGAGTGACATACTCATTCGTGTCATGACCTGCGGGAGGCTAGGGTGGTTGAATTGGAGCGGCCGCAAAGGCTGCAGATCATGTTGACGGAAGAGGAACTGGCGGCAGTCGAGAACTGGCGCTTCGAGAAACGCATGCCGAGCCGCTCGGCCGCCGTGCGCGAGCTTCTGCGAAGGGGCCTCGCATCCGAAGGTTTCCTGACAGCCGAGACCGGCATGAAGTCGCAGGATTTCGGCGTGCTGGATCCAGCAAAGGGGAATGGCGAAAATCCTGACCCCTCCAAGGCTTAGCCGCTTGCTATGAGATTCGGCCGCGCTAACTAATGCCCATGGTGACATCCGGGGGCAGGGAATTTGAAGATGCCAGCGCCAATGCGCGTCTGGCCGCCATTGTCGATTCTTCCTTCGATGCCATCATCGGCAAGGATCTGAACAGCACCATCACCGACTGGAACCGCGCGGCAGAACGCATGTTCGGCTACAGGGCAGAGGAAGCCATCGGCCAATCGATGCTGCTCCTTATCCCCGAGCATATGCACGACGAGGAGACCGACATTATCAGCCGCATCCGCCGGGGCGAGGGCGTGGCAAATCTCGACACGATGCGAAAGCGCAAGGACGGCTCACTCGTTGCCGTTTCGGTAACGGTGTCGCCGATCAGGAGCCTTGCGGGCGAGATCGTCGGCGCCTCCACGATCGCGCGCGACATCACCGCCGCAAGGGAAAATGAGCGCCGCATCCGGCTCCTGATGCGCGAGGTCAACCACCGTGTGAAGAACCAGTTCGCGGTGATCCTGTCGATGGTCAGGGAAACCAACAAGCGTTCTGCCAGCCCCAGCGAGTTCGAGGAGATGATCCGGGCCCGGATCATGGCGCTGTCGCGCTCGCACGATCTGCTGGTTACCTCGGAGTGGGCAGGCGCCAGTCTCTTCGACCTGATCCAGGAACATCTGAAACCGTTTGGTCATGAGGAGCGCATCTCGCTTTCCGGCCCGCTTTTGACGCTGCAGTCGAATGCCGTGCAGAATCTCGGCATGGCCTTCCACGAGCTTGGCACCAACTCGTCGAAATATGGCGCGTTGGCAGGCGAGGGCGGGCATGTCGAGATCACCTGGACGGTCGAGACCGGCCCGAAGGCGCAGCGCCACTTTCAGCTTGTCTGGCAGGAGAGGTCGAATGGCCATGCCAATGGCGAGCCAGACGAGACGGCGCGCAAGGGTTTTGGCACCGTGGTGCTGCAGCGGGTGGCGCCGCAATCGCTCAGCGGCTCCTCCAGTCTCGAGCGCTCGTCCGGTGCGTTGAAATGGTCGCTGACGGCACCGCTCGAGGCCATTGTCATGCCACAGCTGGGCGCTGAGAGCGGAAGCGACTTTTACGGATGAGGGTCCGTTCCGGAAATCGAATGCATTTGCCGTAAGGGGCTTGTGCGGCGCGCAATACGGCTACCGCGGAAGGTTCCCTTGTCGCTCCGTAAAAATGTATTACATCATGTAACATAGCGTGCGCATTGCACGCGAATGCAGTTGCTTTGGTCTGGCTTCATCGATGGAGGTTGTCATGGCAAGCAAACTGATGGAAGAAAGGAAGAGCAAGGACTGGGTTATCCTGGTCCTCGCGATCTGCCTGTTCATCTCACCCTGGGTCATCGGATTCACCGCGGCAATGATGCCCGCGTGGAACGCCTGGATTGTTGGCGTCCTGCTCGGTGCGCTGGCGCTCGCGACGCTTTCGGTGTTCGCCGAATGGGAGGAATGGGTAAATCTCGTGCTCGGGCTCTGGCTGATCGTGTCGCCCTGGCTGCTGGGCTTCGCGGCGGACAGGAACGTAATGCTCACGCACGTCATCCTTGGCGTGCTCGTGGTCGCGGCATCGGCCTGGGCCGTCTGGGACGTCCGTCATCCCCACGCGCATGCGTGAGCGGTGATTAAGGGAGCCCGCCGCGCAAGCGGCGAGCTCCTTAGTAAGGCGATTCCAGGAAAAACGTGCAGCCGGTTTTCCGGCCGGAACTGCATGGTAGACCAATCGGGGCACGGGGCTGAGCAACGGTTGCGAACCTCACGCAATTGCTGCAACCGGAAACCTTTTCGTGCATTCTTGGGAATGGCACCGATGCTCCATCCCGATCAGCCTGCCAAATGCTGTTCCTATTGCGGCGGCCGCGATCACGAGTTCGAGGCGTGCCCGAAGCGCAAGGCCGACGCCGAGAAGGAAAAGCCGCTGCGGCAGCCCGAGCCGGCCGGCCTGCTTCAGGCTGACCTGAGCACCGCCAACCTGCCAGGGCAATCTAGCGAGCGTGGCGCTTTAGTTTCGCGGCCTTGCGCAGATCGTCGTTCATCCGCGTCTGCCAGCCGGGACCTTGGGCGCGGTAAGCGCTGACCACATCGGGGTCGAGCTTCAGCGAAACGGCCACTTTCTTGACTTCGGCGCGCGGGCGGCCCGGCTTGCGGCGCGGCAATGTTTCCGCAGGCTGCGCATCCGGATCGGCCAACGCCGCCGCCCTGATCGCCGCATCTTCCTGTTCGGACATGCGCGAAAGCGCGGCCCGGGCGATGCCGAGGGCTTCCTCGCGGGTGCGCCTCGGCGGGATTGCTTCCCGGTGCACGGGCGCGGAGCGGGAACGACTAGAGGTTTTCGACATAACTCTCGATCTCCTTCTTCGTGGCCCGTCGCAGCGAAATCACCCGGATCGTTTCGCCGCGCTCGACATAGACCATCACACAGACTGACAGGCCGATGATCCCGGTGGCGACCAGGCGTTCCTCGCCATAGTCCGTGCTGTCGTCGATGGCGACGACCGCGTTGGCGAATCGAATTCCGGAGCGAGCTCGAAATCGATGCCGTGCTTGGCCTTATTGATCTTAGCCTTTGCGGCATCCCATTCGAAACGCATCGCCCCCGCCCGTCTCGACAATTAAGGTATTTACCGAAATTACCTTTGATTGCAAATATTCTTCTTGTAATCATTCCCTTAGCGCATGCGCCGCTGCATCGGCGAACGAGATGTCGCCCTTGATCTCGCGCATCGCCATCGAGGTGACGGTGCGGCGCACGCCGGGCAGCCGGCTGAGCTCCTCGCGCAGCATCCTGTCCAGCGCCCGCATGTCCACGGTGACGATCTGCAACAGATAGTCGGCCTCGCCGGTCGTGGCATAGCAACGGCGGATCAGCGGGTGCTTCCTCACCGCCGCCTCGAAGGCGTCCGACACCTCGAAGTCGATCGACACCTGGATGAAGGCCTCGATGTCGAAGCCGATCGCGGCCGGATCGATGCGGGTGGAATAGCTGCGGATGATGCCCTGATTCTCGAGCGCCTTCACCCGTTTCCAGCACGGCGTCTTGCTCAGTCCCACCTCTTCGGCCAACTCGCCGAAGGAGATGCGCGCGTCGCGCTCGAGTGCTGACACTATCTTGCGGTCAAGGGCATCAAGCATAGTCCGTTCTCCGATGTCGCGACAATGGGCGCTGATCGTACTCCAATTTCCGCTATTTGGATAACAGAAAGGAACAATGTTCAAGCCGGAAGCGCTATCCTTGGCTGCCTGCCGAACATGCCCGCGCGAGGAGGATGAGCCATGGACAAGTCGGACTATCACGCCCGCATCGAGGCGCCCGAAATGCGCGACTACGGCGTCTATCTCAAATGCGACCAGCTGCTCGCCTGCCAGAAGCCGCTCTCGCAAATGGTCAATGCCGACGAGCTGCAGTTCCAGATCGTGCACCAGGTCGAGGAATTGTGGATGAAGCTCATCGCCTACACGCTGGTCGACGTGCTCGACTATCTGGAGAGGCAAGACACGCACCGCATCATCACGCTGATGGGCCGCGTGCACCGGCTGGTGCGCATGATGACGGCGCAGCTCGATCTGCTGGAGACGATGTCGCCCAAGGAGTACCAGCAGATCCGCCTCGAGCTCGGTAATGGCAGCGGCCAGGAATCGCCAGGCTTCAAGCTTATCCTGCGCCTGCCGCCGGACCTCTGGCGAGCCTTCAAGCATTCCTATCTCGACGGCCGCGGGCTTTCCGTCGAGGACGTCTACGACGCTCACTACGACCATGGCGATGCTTATGTCGTGGCCGAGGCGTTGATCGAGTTCGACGAGCTGTTCCAGAAATTCCGCGCCAACCACCTCTATCTCATCCACCGCTCGATCGGTCTTGGCGCCAAGTCGCTGAAGGGTCGCCCGGTGGAGATCCTGGAAGGCGGCGCCCGCCACCGCTTCTTCCCCGAGCTCTGGGACATACGCTGCGACATGACCGACCGCTGGGGTGCGGCCTACGGCACCGTGCGCGACTCGATCAGCCACCCGCCGCACGCGAAGGCGGGCTGAGCTTTCCTCGCCCCGCGCGAACAGGGGAGAGGTGGCGCGGCGTAGCCGCGAGGGAGAGCGCCCTCGTTGAGCGCCGAGCTTTGCTGTGGGCTCGCCGTCTGGCGGTTCGTCCCGGCGTCGCCGGCGCCTCACCGGCTGCTGCGCGGCGACTCTCCGCGGCCTGCAGTGGGGGTGAGGAAACAAGTGAAGCAAAAATTCCAGCCCCCTGTCGGAATCATTGCCCTTCCTCCGTCCTTGGGCATCAACAGCTTCGAACCGGAGGGACAACGTGGAAACGCAATCGGCCTGGCAGACCGCCGCCATTCTCATCGCTCGCCTGATCTTCGCCGCCGTCTTCGCGATGGCCGTGACCTTCAAGTTCATGGATATGGGCGCCACCGCTGGCTACATCGCCGCCGCCGGGTTTCCGTTCCCGCTGTTTCTCGCCTGGTGCGCGGCGATCCTGGAGGTGCTTTTGGTGATCGCCTTCCTCACCGGCGCCTTCTTCACGCCGGCGGCGCTGGTCGCGGCAGTTTATGTGATCTTCCTCGGCTTTTCATTCCACGGCCCGTCGCACTGGACCGGCAACCAGGCCGAGTTCGGCTTCTTCGTCGATCATTTCACTTTCCTCGCCGGCCTTTTCTTCGCCGCCGTGCATGGGCCGGGCAAGTTGCTCGCCGTCCGACAGGGTTGGCCGGGCCGGGCGTGAGGCGCCGCCACTTCACATCTGATCGTTATAGGGTTCCTTCATCTGCCCGACCATGCGCGCCAGCTTGGAGAAGGAAGGCATGTCCGCTTCCGGCTGGCATTGGTTGGCGAGCTCGAGCAGGCGGATCGGGAAGTTGATCGCATCGCGGTTCGACGCCGAAATCGCCTCGGACCGGTCCTCGCCTGTCTCGACGGCCTCGGCCTTGCGCAGCGCGATGTCGATCTCCTCGACCGTCAGCACCCCCTTGCGCACCAGAGTATGGTTGATTGCCGCGACGGCCATCAGCAGGCCCTCGAGTTGCAGATTGGCGACGTTCATGGCGCTTCCTCCCATTGACCTCGCTTGAAAACGCATGAGCGGCGTTTCCGATCCGGGACCGCCTTAGGCCTCCATCAGGCGCACGCCGTATTCGGCCCAGAGCTGCTTGATCTCGCGGGCGCCCAGCGGCGGGGTCGAGCGATCTCCATAGGAGATGGCCACGGCGCTCAGATCATATTGGCCGTCTGCCTCGGCGATGAAGCGGATGGCTTCGCCAAGCGGGCGCGAATGGAAGACCGGATCCGCCTGGCCTCGGCCAAGACTGCGAACGCCTGAAATACCTGCTGGCGCATGCCGCATCCGAAAGACCGATGCCATGGCGGATTTGTCCATGCCCGCTCTCCGCGATTCCCCTTGGGGAATGATTCCATAAGGTCCGGCTAATGACCAGCCCAACCGGGCACACCAACGACAACCGGGCACACCAACCCGCCGCTATGGAAAGGCCGGGCTCTGGGCCCGGCCTCCTTCAGCGGCCTGCGCTGCGGCGGCCGTGGGGGCGCGATTGCTCTATCGGGTCCAGGGGCGGGCCCAGTCGTGGTCTGTGTCCGAGTTGCGCGCCATCGCCATGCCGATCAGCAAGCCGACCAGGCCGCCAAGAACCATGGCGGTGGAAACGGTGCCGGGATTCTGCTGCACGGTTTCGGAAACGCTCTGGGCCTGGCTTCGCAACTGCCTTGCCGCGCGTGAGGCGCGATCGCTCGCGCCGCCGTAGAATTCAGAAGCTCGGTCGGCCGCGCCGCTGTAGAGGCCGGAGGCCCGGTCGGTCGCGCTCTGGTACCACCCTTGCGTCGCACTGGCGGCTTCCTCGGCCTGATCGGCAAGCGCGCGGTTGAGCCGGCTCACCTCGCGCTTCAATTCGGCGATCTGCTTCCTCATCGCCGCTTCCGAAGCGGCTGAAGATCTGGCGCTGGTGCGCGAAGCGCTGCCGCTGCGGGCAGCGCTGCTGCGGCCCGGATTGCTTCGCTCTGTGCCGCCGCCCTGGGACGTCGAGCTGCCGTTGCGCGCGGCTGCTGCGTTCGTGTCCTTACCCTGGTTGGTTTCGTCGTCTGCCATGGGTCTCTCCTTGCTGAACTCTGCAACGGCTCACGCCCGACCTTGCAACGGCTCACGTCCGCCATGGTTCCCTTCCAAGCAAAGGGCCGTGGAGCGGAACTCCACGGCCCTCGCGCGACGAAACTGCCGCGTCTCGTTACTACTTGCCGCAATGATTATCGTTGACCGACGGTGTAGCCGTGCCAGGCGACGTGTGAGTTGCATCCGGCTGGGCGCCCTGCGGCGTCGCGGGGCAATTCCGATCGGCGTTCGAATTCATGCTGTCCGTGGTGATGCTGCCCGTCGTGCCTGTATCGGGCGCCATCTGATCAGGCGGCGGATTGGCAGGCGTGGTGGGGTCCACCGTGATGCTCTGGCCGCTGCCCGCCGTGTCGGCGGTACCGCCCGTTGCATTCTGAGCCATCGCAGCCGTAGCCAGACCGATGGTCAGAGCCGATGCCGCAAGAATCTTGATGAGCATGATCTTCTCCTTCTTGTGCGAGATCGTTTCTCTGTTCGGGAGTCTGTCGCGTCGCGACTAAGGGTGGAACCCCTCGGCCCGGAGGTGGTTCCGAGAAAAAATTTCTGGAACTTTCAGACCTGGGCCACAATTTATCGGTGCGCGAGCGAAAGTCGCTTCCCGGCAAGGCTGCAGACACGCAGCTAGGAAAATTTACCTAATTATATACTTGACGTACCAGACCGGATTTGCGATAACAAACGCAAGGAGTTACCACAATGTTCGATCTAACCGCCGAGATTTACCACGACGCCGACAGGGCCCGCGAACACTTGGAAGCCATCCATTGGCCGCATGGTCCGTTCTGCCCTCATTGCGGTAACGCCAATCCCGAGCGCATCACCAAGCTTGCGGGCAAGTCCACTCGTCCCGGCGTCTACAAGTGCAACGAATGCCGCCAGCCGTTTTCCGTGACGGTCGGCACCGTTTTCGAGCGCTCCAAAATCCCGCTCAACAAGTGGGTTCTGGCGTCGCATCTCTATGCCTCATCGAAGAAGGGCATGAGCGCGCACCAGCTGCACCGTATGCTTGGCGTCACTTACAAGACCGCTTGGTTCATGGCCCACCGCATTCGCGAAGCCATGAAGGAAGACGTTAAGTCGTCTGGCCCGCTTGGTGGCGAAGGCAAGGCCGTAGAGGTTGACGAAACTTACATCGGCAAACGCGAGACGCCTCGCAAGCCGTCGCCGCAGCGTATGGGCCGTCCCTATCTTAAATCTGGCGGCAACCAGAAGCGCACCGTCGTCGGTCTGGTCGAGCGCGGCGGCAGCGTTCGCATGTTCCATCTGAACGACGCCACGGCTTCGACCGTGCGCGATGTGCTGGTGCGCAACGTTGATCGCAAGTCGATCCTCTACACCGACGCCTCGCGCCTCTACACCCGTACTGGCGAGGAATACGCCTCGCACAAAACCACCAATCATGCGAATGGCGAATACGTCCGCTACGAAGGCGACGAGACGATCCATTCGAACACGATTGAGAACGTGTTTTCCGTCTTCAAGCGCGGCATGGTCGGCGTCTACCAGCATTGCGGCGAAGCACACTTGCACCGCTACTTGGCCGAGTTTGATTTCCGCTACAATCGCCGCGCGGCGCTGAAAGTCTCAGATGCAGAGCGCGCCGCCGACTTGCTTCGCATGGCGCGCGACAAGCGCCTTACCTATCGGCGGATTGGTGAAGCCGATCACGCCTAAGCAGAAGGCGCGAAAGCTGCTGGCAAAACGCCGTCGCAACCGTGAGTGATGCGACAATTTGACTCGGTTGCAGACCGCGAATCAGTTATCTCTGCGAAATTGCGTTCCGAATGAACGCGGTAAGGCGGGCGACTAAACCGAACCTCGCAGGAATTCGGGCGATCACCTCACCCTCACATTTTCCGAGGGCGAGGGCCGACGCGCGCCGTTTTGCATCCTCCCACGACCGCGCCGGTATCTCGATGTTCCATTCAGCGCCTTCGTACCGATAGCTGAACAGGAACGGCTTGAACTCTTGAACCAAAGGAACTGACCGCATGCATTATCGCCTTTACAAAGATAGCATCAATCAATGGCGCTGGCGTCTGATTGCCGCCAACGGCAAGACCCTTGCAGATAGTGGCGAAAGCTACTGGAACAAGGCAGACGCGCAGCACGCCATCAATCTCGTAAAAGGATCGTACAACGCTCCGGTTTATGAGTAATTAACCATTCTTCTTAGGCTTCTTGAGGGGCGGCGGCTTGCGTTCGTCGCCCTTCTCTTTGGGTTTATTGCCGGTCCTGTGGTCTGGCGGCGTATTCAAAAGGCGGCGCAAAATCTCGTCGCCCTTCCTCTCAACGGGCTTGTCCTCAGTGGACATGTCGATACACCTTTTCAACGACCTCCAATCGACCGCCGCCCCAATCCCCGATCTCTAAATCGGAGTTGATGGCTATCGACCTGTTTCGCTGCGAAACTCTCGCGCCGTTCATGTCCTCGAAGATAAGGAACGCCTTGAAGTCATCAATGCCTTTTATCTGAAGTTCCTTCTGGAAAAGCACAGCCTGGAGGACCGACACGTCGCTTACGCCTGCAAAAATGGCGATATTCCTGCCGTCCCTATGAGCCACCAAGATGTCCACGATGTATTGCGGCAGGCGAGGAATGGGGGCTTGGCCAAGAATGATTTCCGCCTCTCCCTCGAAGCGATCTTGAATGGCAGACGCGAGGTCTTCCTTGAACGTGCTACGAACCTTGTCTCGATTGAGGAACAAAAGATCCTGCACTCTGAGAAGGAACGACAAAAACTCAGGTATGCGTGAAGCTACGCGATCTATCGTCATCCATTCCGTAGCGAATTGGGAATCGTCATCGTCAAGGAAGGCGCGGTGCTCGGTAAGCAGAGACGCCAGCAGCGCGCGCCTGTTTTCGGAACCTAGGTCTAAGCCCATTCCCTGCAAGTCCGCAACGAGCAATCCGCTATCTTCAAGCCTCGCCTGCCCCTTTTCCTCGCGGATAAAGAACGTCAAAGGCTCCCCCGAGAACCACGTCCAAGGGGTGAGGACCGAATACCCTACAGGCACCTTGCGAACCTTAAACCCTTCGCAAACGACCTCGCAAATTTCCTCAGCGAGGCTCATATCAGTTCTCCTTGCGGCTCGAAGCGGTAGCGTCTCGCGGCCACCGAGAGTGCACTCTCCTTCGTCACGTCAAATGCTACAGAGCATTCGTTAATTCTAAAACGCGGCCACGCCCTGAAAGTGTCCTTGTCCCGCCAAACGCCGGCAAAAATTTCCTCTATCGGGCCAGCCGAAAAATGGCAGTGCCAGTTCCAATGATCGGTATGCAGTTCATGATGGCACACCACCTTTAGGTGCTTTGGCTCCTCCACCGCCAAGACCGCTCGATAGGTTTCCTTCTCCGCGCTGAACGCGATAAGGACGCGAAACTTCTTGCCTAGCGCGTCAAACTTTACGATGCGCCACGAATAACCCCTCCCGAGATGCAGACTGCTGGTAGTAAGTGGCCACGCCGACGGTGGTATCTTCCCCTCTTGCCATGCACCTATAGAGACATTGGACTTCTGAGCCCTAATTACGTCCACCAAACGCATCCGCTCGCTTCCCCGCCTTTAGTTGACGAAGATGTAGCGGACCACGAACCGGCCTGTCACGCTCGAATCAGTATAGGAAAATATCCCTTAGTACGTCAAGTATATAATTAGGAAAATTTACCTAAGAGCCTTGTCAGGTGAGGGCAGCTCTGCTATGATTTTATCCATGGTGCTGATTTGCGCCAACGACCCGCCAGCCGGCGGGTTTTTTTGTGGCTCCTCACCTTGGGGGCTTCGCCAGTTGGCGAGGCGACGGGACAGCATCCTCCTGTGGCGTGCCAGCCATATCCCCCGCAAGAAGGGGATCGATGGTCCCCCTTGCGGGCGAGATGTCCGGCAGGACAGGCGGGGCGGGAACTCGACCTTTTTAGTTGAATCCAATCTGCGGAAGCTCTGCATGCCACGCTATGCCACCATCATCACCGGCGACGACGGCGCCGAAATCGTCAGCGCCATCGGCGAGTTCGCATCGTTCGGCGAGCCGCCCCGCACAAGCCGCGTCGAGGCAGTCGCGCCGGGTGTGCGCATCGGCATGGTGCGCGGCGGTCCGGTCGACGCGATCGCCGGCTTCGGCTTTCCGCGCCAGGGTCTCGATCCGTCGGCCATGAGAGCCGCCGCGGCGAAGCTGAAACGAACGGAGCCGTTTTCCGGACAGGTCGATCAGCCCTCCGCGCCGAAGGCCGCCCGCGCCAAGCCGCGCAAGAAGCCGGCGCGCAAGCCCGCCAAGTGGCGTGCGGTTCGTTCCGCCGGAACGCCGGAAGCCGATGCAGCCGTCAATGGCTGACTGCGCAGGCAAGGCGCGGCGCGCCGGCGCCCGAACCGCTGGAGCGAAGGCTGAGCCGGCCGCCGCGCCGATAGCCAGGCGCTCGAAAAAGACGCTGGGCGACGATTTCGCCGCGGCGCTGCGCGCTGATTTCCGCGCCCATGGCGCCGGCGTCATCGCCGCGGTCAGGGCGGAAAAGCCCGACCAGTATCTGAAGGTCGTGCTGACGATGCTGCCCAAAGAGTTCTCGCAGGGTCTCGATGCGAACCAAAACAGTCTGGGCCAGTTGAGCGATGAGGAGATCCGCAGCCGCATCCGCTGCCTCGAAGCGAGGCTGCGGCCGTTCCTCGATGATAGCGACCTATTTGGCGCTGCTCGAGGAGATGGACCGACGCCGTCAACGTAACCTTCTTGCTGCCTACAGGCCATACCAAAGGCAGTCCGAGTTCCACGCGGCGGGGGCAAAAAACCGCGAGCGCCTGTTCATGGCCGGTAACCAGCTCGGCAAGACCAGGGCAGGGGGCGCCGAATGGGCCATGCACCTCACCGGCCGCTATCCGGACTGGTGGAGGGGCAAGGTGTTCGACACGCCCGTCCGGCTCTGGGCCGCCGGCGTCACCGGCGAGGGCACGCGCGACAATCCGCAGCGTGTGCTGGTCGGCCCGCCGCAGCGACAGGCGGAATGGGGCACCGGCATGATCCCGGCCGACGCCATTGCCGAAACGACGATGGGCCGCGGCGCCCCTGGAGCGCTGGACAGCGTCGTCGTGCGCTGGGGCGGTGGCGGTGATGTGCAGGCGGGCGAAAGCGTGCTCTCCTTCAAGTCCTACGAAAAAGGCCGCGAGAAATGGCAGGGCGAGACGCTGCACGGTGTCTGGTTCGACGAGGAGCCGCCGCTGGACATTTATTCCGAGGGTCTGACCCGCACCAATGCGACGGGCGGGATAACCATCGTGACTTTCACACCGCTGCTCGGGATGTCGGATGTGGTGCTGCGGTTTTTGTCGGCGGAGGCGGTTCAGGGCTTGGGTTCCTCGCCCCCGCAAGGCGGGGTGGCCGCGAAGCGGCCGGAGAGGGGGTCTTCGTAGGGCGACAAGCTTACGAGTAGCTTTCCGCTCTTGCATCGACAGCCGGCGCTGCCCCCGCTCCGTCGCAGCTTCCGCCGCGCCACCTCCCCCACGTTCGTGGGGCGAGGAATTGGAGCCAAAAAATACGGATGAAATCTGATCAGGGATATTTGCTGCCCGCAAGCTGCCTAGCGCGAGCCTTAGGGTCGGTCGCTTTCCGGGTTAGCGGTTGGCACCATATCCTTTCGTCACGAGTAATTGGATTGTACCAGACATTGCATACTTTGTTCGGTGTGTCCGGGATACAAACTTTGCGTTGGAACCCCCTGAACTCGTGAATCCCGCAGGTCTGCTTGCTCGTGTCATAGGGCACGTTCGACTGGCAGGCTGAGGCGCTCGCGGCAATGGCCACGACGATTGCAATGCGGATCATGTATCTCCCCCGTTTCATCAGGAACTTCGCATTGATGAACAGTATTATCAACGACAATAGTTGGTTGGGGCAGATAATTACGACGAGACTAATATGTCCCGACACGTGACCTTCATGACCATCGAAGATGCCGGGCACTATTCGCCCGAGCAGCGCGCGGAAATTATCGCCGCCTATCCGGAGCATGAGCGCGAGGCGCGCGCGAACGGCATTCCGGTGCTGGGCTCCGGTCGCATCTTCCCGGTGCCGGAGGAGATGATCGCCTGCGAGCCGTTCCGGCTGCCGCGCTGGTGGCCGCGCATCGGCGCGCTCGATTTCGGCTGGGACCATCCTTCGGCCGCGGTCGAGCTTGCCTGGGACACCGAGGCCGACATCGTCTATGTCGCCAAGGCCCACCGCGCCGCGCAGCAGACGCCGGCGATGCAGGCGCTGGCGCTGAAGTCCTGGGGCGAGTGGCTGCCCTTCGCCTGGCCGCGCGACGGCCGCCGCGAAACGCTGGAAGGCGCCGGCGTTGCGCTCGCAAAACAATATGCCGCGCATGGGCTGACCATGCTCTCGGGTCACGCCCGCTTCGCCGACGGCTCCGTCTCGGTCGAGGCCGGCCTGATGGACATGCTCGACCGCATGCAGTCCGGCCGCTTCAAGGTGTTTTCCACGCTTCACGCCTGGTTCGAGGAGTTCCGCCTCTACCACCGCAAGGACGGCCAGGTCGTGAAACTGCGCGACGACCTGATGGCCGCGACGCGCTATGGCGTGATGATGCTGAGGGAAGCGGTGGTCGACCCGGCGGAGTTCAAGGCGGCGCGGCGGCCGGCGGCGCAGAGCGATCCGCTGGGCGCGTTTCGCTAAGTGGTAACAGAGGCAGGGGACATGGCGAAACCCGTACGGTATTGTCCGCGGCATTCAGGGGGCAGGCCGCATGATCTTTTCGACGATGTTCCGTTCTATCAAGATGGCTGTTAGTGGCGAGGTCATTCAGCGGATCGATACGCCAATTATGGACGGCCACTGCACGATTTCCCTGCGCCTGAAGCGCGATAGAAAAGGCCGCAAATATGTGGTGCTGGCTGGCATAGCCAGCGGCAACTACCAGTATTATCCAATGGAGCTGGAACAGTTCAGGCAGGTCATCGAAGCGGCCCTCGCCATACAATCTGCGACTGCTGCCGAGTAGCTGGCTCAGCTCCGTACAGGACAGGGCGATCCGCTGGGGGCTTCCAGGTAGGGCAGAACCTCTCTCTTCGTCATACTCGGGCTTGACCCGAGTATCCATGCCGTGACCCTTGCCGTGGAGTGCAGCGGTGCAGAATTCTGCAACCGTGTCAACACCTTAGCGTCACGGCATGGATCCTAGGGTCTGCGCGCGTCGCTTCGCTCCTCGCTTCGCCCTAGGATGACGAAGAGCCGTTCCGGCCACCCCAGCACGAGCGACTTCTAGCCTCTCCAAAATCCTCAATCCAGCAAGTCGCGCACGCGCCGCCGCGCTTCCGATCGGCTGCGATCGCCTGCGCGCCCTTTTTCCAAAGCCCAGTCGTGCACCGACCCTGCTACCCGGGAAGCTTTATCTCAACAGCTAGACCAAGCTGGGATTTATCAGCCAACCGACATCGATCCGATCACTACTGCGGCGACAGGGGAGCAATCACCTTCTTCGGAGGCTTCCGGCGAACCCAAGTCTGCAGTTCGACAGGCCGCAGAGGGTTTCGGCAATTACCTCAGCGAGAGCTTTGAGGCCCTTGGCCGTGCCCCGCACGGCATTGGGCTGATTCTGCAGGATCTGCGCGATTCGCCTTGGGACTTCCTTGAGCAACTGCCGGTCACCTCCGGCTCGGGGGCTGTTGCCGAAGGGCGCTTTGCGTCAGAGGCAGCCGGCGAAGCTGTTGCAAAAGGCTTGGCGATTTTCCGCGACGGGGCGGCCAAGTTTACCAAGCCGCTCGAGAAGTTTGCGACGAGTGGTTCGCGCGCCAAGTCGGGGCTCGCCGCTGATGCCGCGGTGGCTCGCCAAGCGGTTGAGACGAAATCTCTGGTCAAAGCCGCGGAGGATGCTGCCTACCGTGTAGGCACCGGCGCCAAACTCAAGAAGGGCGAGGTTCTTGAGATCATAAAGTCGATCGCAAGAGATCCTTCTAAGGTAAAGTATCAAGGGGCATCGTTCGGGAGGGCTGCCTCCAAAAATTACCGCAAAACATTTCTTGATGCGAACCCGAATCTGCAGGGAGAAGTTGTCGTACACCATGCTGCGGAGCGACAGATATGGGAGAGATTTCCAAGCATCGTCGCTGCAAACGAGGAGCACTCTCTTCAGAATCTTCGTTTACGAGGCGTATCCTCAGCCAACACGTCAGCAAATTCTGGATTACGTTACATCGACAAGAAATACGGGCATCTGTTCAATCCTCCGATAGGTGAGTGATGCAATATTTTAAGATACGGCCGCACGTGGCTGGTGGTATTGGCAAAGGCACGGTTCTCGACTCGAGCGTTCATCCACCGATGGTAACCAAGCTCCACTACAAGGTAGAGGCATGGTTCGGGGATGTGATTGTTGCGACGTTTCCTTGTTTCCTCGTCACTGAAGAAACCCAGCGCGCGCTGCAGAAGATGGGCTTTTCAGGCGCGACGTTCGCGGACGCTGAGGTGACGACCTCGGAAGAGTTTCAAGAGGATCAACCCGGCCTGGAACTGCCACATTTCGTTTGGTTGAAAGTGAATGGAAAGGCGGGTCAAGACGACTTCGGGATCGCGGTGCCCTTCCGCCTCGTCATCTCGGAACGCGTTCTTGATCTGCTTGAATCGTTGGGCATTTCGTTGCGATAGTCGAACCTTACGACGACGAATAGCATGGGAATTGGCGGTAAGTTCCGGGCGTATGCCACTGATTCAAATTACGCTAGGAAGCTTAGGCATTAGCTGAAGGAATTGCCGTGATGCCTCAGGCACCCTCCGCCGATAAAGCGGATAAGTGTGAAGCATGAAAGGCGAATATTCTCTGAGGTTGGATTCCCAGGGTTTGAGCATCGAAGTGGAAAATCTGCGGATCACCGATTCTTGCGGAACGACCGACCGACGCGCTCGGCAATTGGCCCAAACATCGCCTGTTTGTCCTTGGTCCAATGCATATCGAAACAGGTGACGAGACGGTGTTTCTGGCACATGCCGTAGAAAATTTCTGCGCCATCCGCCGATGTGCCGGAAATGACGACAACGGATGGTTTATCAAGATTATATGTAACTCGGCCAGTATCACCTACGAGCTGCTTCTTGATATAATCGAAGGGGCTCTTTTTATTAGTATCGGCTCGGTACTGGCGAAGCTGAACGCCCGGATACTTCTCGGCTCGAACGCTGGGCCTAAGTTTTCAGCGAATCCACCAAGCAATCGAGACTCCCCGTCAGCAAACAAGGCGGGAATCTCGATCTTGCTTCCGCCGCTGACGGAAACTGTCCATTTAGTGGCTTCCTCGGCCGCAGCAAATGGCGCCCACAACATCAAGAAGCCAAGTGCGAACACGACTGCTTTCACGGCGTTATCCCCCGGCGACATTCGCGGAACGATGTCGGCGCTGCTGAGCAATCGACATCTTCATCGCCAAACATTAGGCTATGCACCCATAGCGTGTGTGGTTTGTTGGTTCAATCTGGGGAGGCTGTCATGGGGAAAATAACGAAGCTGCTGGATGTCGTTGGGAGGTTGTCGGATTTTGATGAAGAGGACACGATCTATGTGTCGGAGCCTTGGACAGAAGACTCTGATGCAATGGTTGCGACCGCGCCCGATGATACTATGGTACCACCAAAGGCGGCGGCCAAGGCGGGTCTGACATACTTCATCGAAATATTCATCGCGATCGAGGTTATAGAGGGGTGGATCGCGTCGCAGAAGGAAAAGCCCAGCCTCTCGGCGATCTGCGACAGGCTGATTTATTATGCCACCTATGATGCGTGAGGGGTAAATGTCGGACGACAAGCGTTATGAAGGAAAGCCGCTGCTCAGGCTTCTGGAGTTTTATGTGCTCAAGGCGATTGGAGAACTGTCTCAGGAATCCGAAGAGTCCCTGGACGCCATGGCGCCGAAGTTGCAGGCCATCTATGGCGGCGATGGACGGTGGGATGACGCGATCGCCAAGGCTCTTCACATGCCCGACACGATGCCAGAGGCGATCCGGGATATGTGGAAGAAGAATCTCAAAATCGCCCACAACAACAAGGTAACGCTTACGCCCCAACAATTTGCCGAAATGTTCGTGGACAACAACTTCGCGGGCTGAGATTCCGGTAACGGAGTCCCCTGGCGACGGCTTCGCTCTCGACCACGAAAGCCCATCCATGCCCACCCGCATCGTCCCCGCAACGCTGCGGGATCTCTCCTACATCGCCGCCAACCTGCGTCCCGAGGACCGGGCCGAGATCGACTGCCAGCTCGACCATTGGTCGCCGGCGCTGCTGGCGCTGACGGCGCTGCAGGGCTTTGCCTATGTCGCCGAGCTCGACGGCAATCCAGAGGCCGGCTTCGGCGCGGCCGAGCAGCGGAGCGGCCTTTGGATCGCCTGGAGCTGGGGCACGCGCCGCATGAAGCGCTGCGTGCCGGAAATCACGCGCTTCTTCCATGCGGTGCTTGGGACCCGGGTCGCGGCCAAAGGCGCCTGGCGGGTCGAGGCGAGGGCGCTTGCCGAGAACGAGCTTGCGCTACGCTGGCTGGACCGGCTCGGCGCTACCCAACGCTGCCGCCTGCCGGGTTACGGCAGGAACGGCGA
>NZ_RZSV01000097.1:0-20642 GCF_004023205.1 Mesorhizobium sp. M1A.F.Ca.IN.020.03.2.1
AGACGAAGGTGAGCGAACCATTGGCCGAAAGTTTCGGCGCGCCATGCTTGGCCAACAGCAGCGGCCCGTAGAACTTGCTGTCGACAACCTTTTGCGCCGCCGAAAGCTCGATGTCGGGCAACAGCCGGTAGGCGCCTTCGATATCGGCCGCCGTGCTGACGATATGCTCGAGCCGGCCGATGCGCGCGAACAGCGCCGCGACCTCGGCCTCGCGGCTGATGTCTGCCACCGCCGTTGCCAGCGCGGCCGGGCGATCGAGCTCATCGCGCGCGGCGTTCAGCCTCGCTGCATTGCGCCCGGCGATGATGACGCCGGAGCCTTCGGCGAGGCAGCGCCTGGCAAGCGCCAGCCCCATGCCCGAACTGCCGCCGACGATCAGGACTTTTGTCTCGTCCATGTCCATGCCTTTCCTTTGCATGGACGGTGATGTGGCAGGCCGGCCGGCGGAGCGGAAACGGAAGAAACCGATAGTGTTATCGGAGAGTCCGATGGTTGGCTGGCGCGGCTTTGATAATTCAACCAGGCAGGGCAGGGGGGCGCCAAGAAACGCGGCCTTAAATTCCCACGACTATAAGCTAAGGCGGCGGCGTCTCGACAGGGCTGGCGGGACAGCGCGCCCTCTGGTCTGCCGGCCGTCTCCCCAACAAAGGGGAAGATCGGAGCCTCGGCTCAGGCAAGAAGGAACACCGATGGCCCCCATCAAGGTCGACCCGAGCAAGGTCCACGAGTTCTCGGACGCTGAAAGCTTCTACGCCTGGCTCAGCCAAAACCACGCCGGCGAAAGCGAGGTCTGGATCAAGATCCACAAGGTTGGCTCTGGCCTTCCTTCGATCACGCCGAAGGAAGCGATCGACGTCGTGCTCTGCTTCGGCTGGATCGATGCGGTGCGCAAGTCGCTCGACGAGAAGAGCTTTCTGCAGCGCTACACGCCGCGCGGCAGGAAGAGCATCTGGAGCAGGATCAACGTCGACAACGTCGCGCGCTTGATCGAAGAGGGCCGCATGACGGAGCATGGCCTGCGCGAAGTCGAGGCGGCCAAAGCCGATGGCCGCTGGGACCGCGCCTATGGCGGCTCGAAAGAGATGACAATTCCGCCCGACCTGCAGGCCGCGATCGATGCCGAACCGAAGGCCAAAGCGATGCTGGCAAAGCTTTCGGCGCAGAACCGTTTCGCGCTCGCCTTCCGCGTCCACAACATGAAGACCGAGGCGGGGCGCAAGAAGAAGATCGAGACGTTCGTCGAAATGCTGAAGCGCGGCGAGACGATCTATCCGCAGAAGAAGTAGGGCACGATCCGGACCGGACGACCGCGCCAGCGACCCGGTAAGCAAAAACGCCGCCTTTGAGGGACGGCGTTTCCGGGAAGCGATGATCCCGAACCCTGTTGAAGCGGTCCGGGATCATTCGGTCATGAAGTCTTTGGCCAATTGCTGAAAAGCCAAAAGCTGGCGACGCGCCTTATGCGGCGACCTTCTTGCCGTGCTTCTTGTGGGTACGCTTCTTGGTGTGGTGCTTCACATGATGCTTCTTGGCGTGATGCTTCGAGTGCTTCTTCACGTGATGCTTGCGGGCGTGACGGCGATGATGCTTGACATGCTTCTTGTGCGGGCCGTTGGCGTCCGGCTTGGCCGTCTGGGTGGCCGCAGCCGGAGCCGCGGTGGTCGTCGTGGCCGCAGCCGTCGTGGTCGCGGCGGCGTTGGCTTCGGTAGTGCCGAGCGCCGGCACCGCGAAAGCAAGCGCGACCGCCAGGCCGAGAACGGAGAGAAGGGTCTTTTTCATAAGTCGGCATTCCTTTTTCGAAGATCGATATCAGGTTGTCGCTGGCCGTAGTTCGGCTGCTCCGGTGCCGCTTATGACAGCCGGTCTTTTCGCGAGTTTTTCCGGGCTGTTGAATCTTGTTTCCGGATTGTGTCTGGCGGGGAGGGGGCGCTTGCTGGTCAATTCGACCTGCCCCGGCTGGGTCGCGACATGGGCGATGCCGGCGGCCGCCCCGTCGCGCAAGGCGCGGCCGGCATCGTCTGCGCCGCAACCTTGCCCGACGGTCCGACCGGCGGCTTTTTAGCGATGGCAAGCGGCTGCCCTGGTGAAGGGACACCATGCTGCCCCCAACCTATCCGCATGCTACGAAAATAGCATTCCCGGCCAGCGAAATGTGATGCTAGGCTCGCGCCCGTGCACCCAAGGCGCGCGGCGGCCCAGCCGCAAACGAGCAGGCCCGCAAGAATAGGAGTGGCAGGCGGGATCGAGGCCTCAATCCACAATCCGACGGAACTGTTGAACCATTGCGAGGTCCGCCGCGTTTCCCGTGGTTGACCACAAGGGAGGAACTACCAGTGAAAGCATCCTATCTCGTCTCCGCCGCGCTCATTGCGGCATCCGCAATGCCGGCGGCGGCTGGCGAAATCTCGGACGGCAAGGTCAAGATCGGCATCTTGAACGACCAGTCCGGCGTCTATGCCGATTTCGGCGGCAAATGGTCGGTCGAGGCCGCCAAGATGGCGGTCGAGGATTTCGGCGGCAAGGTGCAGGGCGCGCCGATCGAGATCGTCAGCGCCGACCACCAGAACAAGCCGGACATCGCCTCCAACATCGCGCGCCAGTGGTACGACACCGAGCAGGTCGACGCGATCATGGAGCTCACCACGTCTTCCGTCGCGCTCGCCGTCCAGGGGCTTTCCAAGGAAAAGAAGAAGATCGACATCGTCACCGGCGCCGCCTCCACCGACCTCACCGGCAAGCAGTGCTCGCCCTATGGTTTCCACTGGGCCTACGACACCCACTCCCAGGCGGTCGCCACCGGCGGCGCGCTGGTGCAGCAGGGCGGCGACAGCTGGTATTTCATCACCGTCGACTATGCATTCGGCTATTCGCTGAAGGACCAGACCGCCAAGCTCGTGGAATCCAGTGGCGGCAAGGTGCTGGGCGAGGTGCGCTATCCGCTTGGCTCCACCGACTATTCCTCCTTCCTGCTGCAGGCGCAGTCCTCCGGCGCCAAGATCATCGGCCTAGCCAATGCCGGCCTCGACACCTCGAACTCGATCAAGCAGGCGGCCGAGTTCGGCATCGTCGCCGGCGGCCAGCGGTTGGCGGCGCTGCTCTTCACGCTGGCCGAGGTGCATGGCCTTGGCCTGCAGGCGGCGCAGGGCGTTGTGCTGACGGAAGGCTATTACTGGGACCGCGACGATGTGAGCCGCGATTTCGCGCAACGCTTCTTCAAGCGCACCAACCGCATGCCAAACATGGTCCAGGCCGGCACCTATTCGGCGGTGACGCAGTATCTGAAGGCCATCGACAAGGCCGGCACCGACGAGACTGAAGCGGTGGCCAAGCAATTGCATGAGATGCCGGTCAACGACGTGTTCACGGTGAACGGCAAGGTGCAGGCCGACGGCTCGATGGTGCACGACATGTATCTCTACCAGGTCAAGAAGCCGGAGGAGAGCAAGAAGGACTGGGACTACTACACCTACCTGGCGACCATTCCCGGCGACAAGGCCTTCATGAAAGCCGAGGACAGCGGCTGCCCGCTCGTCAGCAAGTGACGCTCGACACCGCCATCGCCGTCCGCCGGGACGGCATCGACCAGACGCCGCGGGTGGTGCTTTCCGCCCGCGGCCTGCGGCGCGACTTCGCCGGATTCGTCGCCGTGAAGGATGTCGACCTCGACGTCCACCACGGCAGGATCCATGCCTTGATCGGTCCGAACGGCGCCGGCAAGACCACCATCTTCAACCTGTTGACCAAATTCCTGCAGCCGACCAGCGGCACCATCCAGCTGCTCGGCACCGACATCACCCGCACGCCGCCGGCCAAGGTGGCGCGCATGGGCCTTGTACGCTCCTTCCAGATATCGGCGATCTTTCCGCATCTCAGCGTGCTCGACAATGTGCGCGTCGCGCTGCAGCGTCCGGGCGGGCTGGGCTATCAGTTCTGGCGCCCGGTCTCGGCGCTGGACCAGCTGACGCCCCGGGCGCGCGAGCTGCTCGCCATAGTCGGGCTCGACGACGCCGCGCATCGGCTGGCGGGCGATCTCTCCTATGGCAGGAAGCGTGTGCTGGAAATCGCCACCACGCTGGCGCTCGATCCAAAAGTTCTGCTGCTCGACGAGCCGATGGCCGGCATGGGGCATGAGGATGTCGGCACGATCTCAGGCATCATCCGCTCGCTGGCGAAAGACCGCGCCGTGCTGATGGTCGAGCACAACCTCACCGTCGTTGCCGATCTCTGCGACTGGATCACCGTCATGCAGCGCGGCCAGGTGCTTGCCGCCGGCGACTACGCGACTGTGAGCCAGGACGAGCGCGTGCGCGTCGCCTATATGGGGACCGAGCATGAGTGAGCCACTGCTTGCCGTGCGCGACCTTCATGCCTGGTACGGCGAGGGCCATGCGCTGCACGGCGTCAACCTCGAAGTCCTGCGCGGCGAGACGGTTACGCTGCTTGGCCGCAACGGCGTCGGCAAGACGACGACGCTGCGCGCCATCATGGGGCTGATCCGCAAACGGACGGGCAGCGTCACTTTCAATGGCAAGGACCTGATCCGCCTGCCGCTGCACCGCGTCGCCCACCAGGGCATCGGTTTCGTGCCGGAGGAGCGCGGCATCTTCGCCACGCTCACCGTCGACGAAAATCTGATCCTCCCGCCGGTGGTGGCCAAGGGCGGCATGAGCGTGGAGGAGATCTTCGACCTCTTCCCCAACCTCAAGGAACGTCGCAACAGCCAGGGCACGAAGCTTTCCGGCGGCGAGCAGCAGATGCTGGCGATCGCCCGCATCCTGAGGACCGGCGTCGAAATGCTTTTGCTCGACGAGCCGACCGAAGGCCTTGCGCCGGTCATCGTCCAGCGCATCGGCGAATTGTTGGCGACGCTGAAGAAGCGTGGCATGACCATCCTTTTGGTCGAGCAGAATTTCCGCTTCGCCGCCCGCATCGCCGATCGCTTCTACCTGATGGATCACGGCAAGGTGGTGGAAGGTTTCCCGGTCGGCCAGCTTTCCGCGCACACCGACAAACTGCACGAGGTGCTGGGGGTATGATGGCCAAATGACCATGATCTTCGGTATCCCCATCCAAGCCTTGCTCGGCCAACTGCTTGTCGGCCTGATCAACGGCTCTTTTTACGCCATGCTCAGCCTCGGGCTGGCCGTCATCTTCGGGCTCTTGCGCATCATCAACTTCGCCCATGGCGCGCTCTATATGTTCGGCGCCTTCATCGGCTATCTGCTGCTCGTCCATCTCGGCATCGGCTACTGGCCGGCGCTGATCATCGTGCCTTTGGCCGTCGGCCTGTTCGGCATCGTGGTGGAGCGCGTAGCACTGTCGCGGCTCTACCGGCTCGACCCGCTTTATGGCCTGCTTTTCACCTTCGGCCTTGCGCTGGTCATCGAAGGCGTGTTCCGCTTCTATTATGGCGTCTCCGGCAATCCTTACGCGGTGCCGACCCTGCTTGCCGGAGGCACCAATCTCGGCTTCATGTTCCTGCCCAATTACCGCGGCTGGGTGGTGGTGGCCTCGCTCATCGTCTGCATCGGCACCTGGCTGCTGATCGAAAAGACCAGGCTCGGCTCCTATTTGCGCGCCGCCACGGAGAACCCCGAGCTGGTGCAGGCTTTCGGCGTCAACGTGCCGCTGCTGCTGACGCTCACTTATGGGCTGGGCGCAGCACTTGCCGGGCTGGCCGGCATTCTTGCGGCGCCCGTCTACCAGGTCAGCCCGCTGATGGGATCGGACCTCATCATCGTCGTCTTCGCCGTCGTCGTGGTCGGCGGCATGGGCTCGATCCTCGGCGCCATCGTCACCGGCTACATGCTCGGCCTCGCCGAGGGCCTGACCAAAGTTTTCTATCCGGAGGCCTCGAACCTGGTGGTCTTCGTCATCATGGCAATCGTGCTTTTGCTCCGCCCCGCGGGCCTGTTCGGAAGGGACGCGTAGATGAGCGAGGCGACCCTTCACGCAGAGCGCCCCGCTGCCTCCGTCCGGCTGGAACGGGCGCTTGTGGCGCTGGGGATCATGGCGCTCGTCGCCGCCCCGTTCGTCATCTACCCGATCTTCGTCATGAAGATGCTGTGCTTCGCGCTGTTCGCCTGCGCCTTCAACCTGCTCCTCGGCTACACCGGGCTGCTTTCCTTCGGCCACGCCGCCTTCTTTGGCGGCGCCGCCTATTTCTGCGCCTATGCCGTGAAAGCCTGGGGCTGGCCGCCCGAGGCCGGCATCCTGCTCGGCGCTGCGGGCGCGGCAGGCATGGGCCTCGTCGTCGGCTTCCTCGCCATCCGCCGGCAAGGCATCTATTTCGCCATGATCACGCTGGCGATGGCGCAGATGTTCTATTTCTTCTGCGTGCAGGCGCCCTTCACCGAAGGCGAGGACGGCATCCAGGGCGTGCCGCGGGGCCATCTCTTCGGCATGCTCGACCTCAACGTGCCGATGAACATGTATTTCTTCGTGCTCGCCATCTTCCTGATAGGCCTTTTCGCCATCTGGCGCATCGTCAACTCGCCCTTCGGCATGATCCTGCGCTCGATCCGCGAGAACGAGAACCGTGCCATTTCGCTCGGCTATTCCGTCGGCCGCTACAAGCTCGCCGCCTTCGTCATGTCGGCGGCCCTTGCCGGCCTCGCCGGCGCGGTGAAGGCGATCGTCTTCCAGTTCGCGACCCTCACCGACGTCACCTGGCAGATGTCGGGCGAGGTCATCCTGATGACGCTTCTTGGCGGCATCGGCACCATGGTCGGCCCGGTGGTCGGCGCCGGCCTCGTCGTCGGCCTCGAGAACACCCTTGCCACCTCCGGATTCCCGGTGACGATAGCGACCGGCGTGATCTTCATGGTCTGCGTGCTGATCTTCCGGCGCGGGATCGTTGGGGAGATCTATGCGCGGTTGCTGGGGAGGGAAGGCGGCAAGAGCTCTTAAGCAGCCGCCTCGAACCGTTTAATTTCCTTGAGCTCTTCCTGCAGCGACGCGCCCTCCACGGCCAGGTCGTAACTGGCTTGCATGTTCATCCAGAACTGTGGCGTGGTCCCAAAGAATTTGGCGAGACGCAGAGCGGTGTCCGGCGTAACGGGCGTGGTCTCGTTGGCGAGGCGCTCGATGCGGGTACGTGGGACGTGAAGCTTTTTCGCCAGGGTGTAGGGCTTCAGGTCGAGTGGCTCTAGGAACTCGGCCCGCAATATCTCGCCGGGATGAATAGGCTTATCGAGGTTGATCATTGGTTCCGCTCCTGTCGGACAGAGCTGTTGGTTTAGCTAATGGCAGTCGGTGATCTCCACATTGTCCGCTCCTCCATCGGTCCACCGAAAGCAAACACGAAATTGGTCGTTGATACGGATTGAGTACTGACCGGCGCGATCGCCCTTCAGCGCTTCAAGCCGATTTCCCGGTGGGACTTTCAGGTCGGCCAGTTCGGCTGCGTTGCCCAGCATGAACAGTTTCCGCTGAGCGACACGAATGAGATCTGCCGGAAATCCTTTCGGAGCTTTGCCTGTCGAAATCGCTTCAGTGGTCTTGTCTCTGAACGAACGTATCATCCACCACTGCCCCTCGTAACGTATCTTTGCATGATACGTCTCCGAGATCAAGCGCAGAGTATCATGCCGCGATACGAAATGCCCCGAGGGATCATGTTGAGTGAGGTGCGCCCACCGGCACCTCCAGCCCGACCTTCACCCGATCCATCGCAACGAACGTGCGAAACCGCCTGACGTTGTTGTTCTCAAAGAACAATCGCCGGGTCAGCGCCTCGTAGTCGGCCATCGTCGCCACGGTGACGACTAGGATGAAGTCGGCCTCGCCGGTCACGTAATAGCATTGCTGCACTTCCGGCACCGCGGCGAAGCCGCGCTTGGCGGCGTCGATCAGCTCGGCCCGCTCGCTCTCCACCTCGACCTCGACGAAGATGGTGATCGGATGGCCGACCTTGGCCGGATCGACCAGCGCGACATTGGCGCGGATGACGCCCATTTCCTCCATGTGCTTGATGCGCCGCTGCACGGCCGGCGCCGAGAGGTTCACCGTCTCGCCGATAATGCGCTGGGGCGTGCTGTTGTCCTTCTGCAGGATGGCGAGGATGGCGCGGTCGAAGGCGTCGAGGTCGGGCAAAATGGACATGACAGCATCTAAACGAAACAAACTTGCATTTCAGGTGCCGAAACAGAGCGCCTTTCTCACTGGACTTGCAATAAATTTCAGCCAACAAGACAGAGAGAGCCGATCCATGTTCCTCCTTAACCACCACCCGAGCCATCGCCAGCCGCTGACCGAACAAGACGCCGCGACGCTTGGGCTCGCCGGAGCCGCCGAGGCCGAGCGCTTCCTGGCCGCACGCGACAACCATGCCGAGACGCCGCTGCATGCTTTGCCGGCGCTGGCCGGCGAACTCGGAATCGCCGCGCTCCACATCAAGGACGAGGGTAAGCGCCTCGGCCTCGGCAGCTTCAAGGCGCTGGGCGGCGCCTACGCCGTCATCCGACTGGTGCTGGAAGAGGCCGAGGAACGGCTCGGCCGCGCTATCGATGTCGCGGAATTGCATGGGCCCGACGTGCAGGCGATTGCGGCCGGGATGACCTTCGCCTGCGCGACCGACGGCAATCATGGACGCTCGGTGGCGCAGGGCGCCGGCCTGGTCGGTGCGCGCTCCGTCATCTTCGTCCATTCGGGCGTAAGCAGCGAACGCGTGGCGGCGATCGCCCGCTTCGGCGCCGAGATCGTGCGCATCGCCGGCGATTACGACCAGTCGGTCAGGGAAGCCGCCCGTGTCGCCGCCGAGCGCGGCTGGACCGTCGTCTCCGACACATCCTGGCCGGGCTATGAGCGCATCCCGGGGCTGGTGATGCAGGGCTACACCGTTATCGTGCGCGAAGCGCTGAGGCGCTTGCCGCAGCCGCCCACCCACGTCTTCCTGCAGGCCGGCGTCGGCGGCCTCGCCGCGGCGGTGGCCGGCCATTTCGCCATCGTGCTTGGCGAAGATCGCCCGACGGCAATCGTGGTCGAGCCCGCGCGGGCGGCGTGCGTCTACGCCACCGCGAAGGCGGGGCGTCCAATCGCGATTGCGCACAGCAAGCCCACGGTGATGGCGATGCTCGAGTGTTATGAACCGTCGCTCGTAGCCTGGCGCGTGCTGTCGCGGCTTGGCGATGCTTTCATGACCGTGGACGAGGAAGACGCGGTTTCGGTGATGAACCGCCTGGCGCGGCCTTCAGGCACTGATCCGGCGATCGTTTCCGGCGAGAGCGGCGGGGCAGGGCTCGCCGGGCTGATCCGCGCTGCCGGCGACAAGAAGATGCGCGGGGCTCTCGGCCTCGATGCCCAGTCGCGCGTGCTCATCATCAACTCCGAAGGCGCGACCGACCCCGGCCGCTATGCCGAGCTGGTCGGGATGGCGCCGGACGAGGTTGCGCTTGCGAGGCAGCCGGCATGAGCAGTCTGACGATCAATGCCGACCGTCTGCTTGGCCGTATCGAGGAGCTCGGCAGCCTCGGTCGCGATGCGCAGGGCCGGCTCGTCCGCGTTGCCGCCTCCGACATGGACAAGCTTGGCCGCGACCGCCTTGTCGGTTGGCTGGAAGAGGCAGGGCTCGACGTCGCCATCGATCGCATGGGCAACATCTTCGGCATCTGGCAGGGCGACGCCGAGGCAGGCCAGGAAGCGGTGATGCTCGGCTCGCACATCGACACGGTGATCGACGCCGGCATCTATGACGGCTGCTACGGCGTGCTTGCCGGCCTCGAAGCGATCGAGAGCCTGAAGGAGGCAGGATTCGCGCCGGCGCGCCCGCTTGTGGTCGCCGCCTTCACCAATGAGGAGGGCGTGCGCTATTCGCCTGATATGATGGGCTCGCTGGTCTTTGCCGGCGGCCGGGATATCGAAGAGGCGCTGGCCTCGATCGGCACCGACGGCTCGGTGCTGGGTAAGGAGTTGGAGCGCATCGGCTATGCCGGCCGACATCAGCCCGGCTTCCTCAAGCCGCATGTCTATGTCGAGCTGCATGTCGAACAGGGGCCGGTGCTGGAGCGCGAGGGCATCGCCATCGGCGCGGTCGAGAACCTGCAGGGCATTTCCTGGCAGCGCATAACCATCGACGGCGTGGCCAACCATGCCGGCACCACGCCGATGTCGATGCGCCAGGATGCCGGCGTCGCCGCCGCGCGGGTGATCAGCTTCCCCGCTGACCGAGCCAGCGCCTCGCCGACGCCCACGGTCGCCACCGTTGGCACCATTGCTTTCGAGCCAAACGCCATCAACGTCATCCCGTCGCGGGCAATCTTCACCATCGACCTTCGCGATCCGAACGAAATGCATCTTCGCGAAGCGGAAGCGGCGCTCGCCGCCTTCCTGGACGACCTTGCTGCAAGCGCCGGCGTCACCATCCATGCCGAAAGCCTGGCGCGCTTCGAGCCGGTGACGTTCGATGCCGGCATCGTCTCGCTGATCGAGGATGGCGCCAGAGCCGCCGGCCTCTCCTGCCGGCGCATGACGTCGGGCGCGGGGCACGACGCGCAGATGATTGCCCGCATTGCGCCGTCCGCGATGATCTTCGTGCCGAGCCGGGGCGGCATCAGCCACAGCCCGGACGAGTTCACCGCCGCCGACGAACTGGTTGCGGGCGCCAATGTCCTGCTTGGCGTCGCCGCCCGGCTGGCAGCCGCCTGATCGCGGAACCAAACGGTATGTTGTCGACGGCAGGTGCCGCCAAGGCGAAACACCACCAAAAATAGTCATCTCGAAACGTTGCGTGCCACCAAGGCGGGAATCCGGCGACATCTGATCGAAACAAACTTCAATCACTAGCCAGATCAGGGAGCGCGATTCTCGCGCGCGTCAAAAAAGTTCAGTGTATCGAAGAAAGAATAGCATGCTGCTCATCAACCAGCGCCCCGAACACAACCAGCCGCTGGTGCCGGCCGACGCCGAGGCCCTCGGCCTGGCGGGCGCCGACCGGGCCGAGCATTATCTGAGGGCTCGCGACGACCATGCCGAAACGCCTCTCTATGCCTTGCCGGCGCTGGCCAATGGCCTCGGCATCGCAGCACTGCATGTCAAGGACGAGGGCCAGCGTCTTGGCCTTGGCAGCTTCAAGGCGCTGGGCGGCGCCTATGCCGTCATGCGGCTGGTGCTGGAAGAGGCCGGCAAGCGCTTCGGTCGCGAAGTCGATATCTGCGAAATTAACGATCCGAAGCTGCGCGCTATCGCCGCCCAGATGACCTTCTGCTGCGCCACCGATGGCAACCACGGCCGATCGGTCGCGCAGGGGGCGGGCCTCGTTGGCGCGCGTTCGGTCATCTACGTCCATGCCGGCGTCAGCGCCGAGCGCGTGGCGGCCATCGCCCGCTTCGGCGCCGAGATCGTGCAGGTCGAGGGCGGTTATGATCAGGCGGTCCGCGAAGTCGCCCGGGTCGGCGCCGAGCGCGGCTGGAAGATCGTCTCCAACACCTCCTGGCGCGGCTACGAGCGCATTCCGGGGCTTGTCATGCAGGGCTACACGGTGATCGTGCGCGAGGCGCTGCGGCACATGGCCGAACCGCCCACGCACGTCTTCCTGCAGGCCGGCGTCGGCGGTTTTGCGGCGGCGCTTGCGGGCTATATGGCAATTCTGCTCGGCGAGGGGCGGCCGAAGGCCGTGGTGGTCGAGCCGAGGCGCTCGGCTTGCGTCTACGCCTCGGTGGAGGCCGGCCGTCCCGTAACGATCGCTCCTCAGCTGTCGACGGTGATGGCGATGCTGGAATGCGCCGAGCCGTCCCTGATCGCCTGGCGGGTGCTGGCCCGCGTCGGCGACGTCTTCATGACCGTCGACGAAGACGACGCGGTCGCGGTGATGAACCGGCTGGCCCGGCCCTTGGACAACGATCCGGCCATCGTTTCCGGCGAGAGCGGCGGCGCGGGGCTTGCCGGGCTGATCCGCGCAGCCGGAGACAAGGGCATGCGCGCGGCTCTCGGGCTCGATGCGACGTCGCGTGTCCTCGTCATCAATTCGGAAGGCGCGACCGACGCCGGCCGTTACACCGAGCTGGTCGGGGCGGTGCCGCGGGAGCTGGAGCTGCAGATCGCCTGAAGGATTTTCAGGAAAGCGGGCTTCCCCCCGGAATCGATGGAAATGAAGCGCAACTTCGGGAAGACTCGCCTGGAACGAGCGCTGGGGAAAGAGAAGATGGCTGACCTCGACCAGCAGCAGCTGCATCGCGCGATGACGGCCTGGCGGCGCGACCTCCACGCCCACCCGGAATTCGGCTTCGAGGAAAAGAGCACCGCCGCCTTCGTGGCGGAGAAGCTTCGCGCCTTCGGGCTCGAAGTCGCGGAAGGCATCGGCGGCACCGGCGTTGTCGGCACGCTGGCCAGGGGCAGCGGCAATCGCGCGATTGCGCTGCGCGCCGACATGGATGCGCTGCGCATCGCCGAGCAAGGGACGCGAGCCTGGACCTCGCAGACGCCCGGCACCATGCATGCGTGCGGCCATGACGGCCACACCGCCATGCTGCTCGGCGCGGCGAAGCTGCTGGCGGAAGAAGGGGGCTTCGACGGCACGGTGCGGTTCATCTTCCAGCCGGCCGAGGAGTGGGGCAGGGGCGCGCTTGCGATGATCGAAGACGGGCTCATCGAACGCTTTCCCTTCGAGGAAATCTTCGGGCTGCACAATATGCCGGGCTTGCCCATCGGCCACTTCGAAACCCGGAGCGGTCCGATCATGTCGGCCGAGGACAATTTCGAGATCGTGCTGAAAGGCTTGGGCGGCCACGCCGCCAGGCCGCACGACGCTCGCGAGACGCTGATTGCCGCCTGCGCGCTGGTCGTCAACCTGCAGACCATCGTCTCGCGACGCCTGAGCCCCGTCGATATCGGCGTCGTCTCGGTCACCGAGCTCATCACCGACGGCACCCGCAACGCGCTGCCCGGCCTCGCCCGCATCCTTGGCGACTGTCGCAGTTTCCGGCCCGAGGTGAGCGCGGCGATCGAGAAGGAGATGCGCGGCATCGCCGAAGGCACGGCGCAGGCCTATAACGTAGCGGCTGAGGTCACTTACACGCGCGAGTTCGTGCCCTTGATCAACGACGCGGCGCTGGTGAATGAGGCGCTTGCTGCGGCCCGAACGGTGCTGGCCGGCGATGCCGTCGGCATCGCCGCCGAGCCGATGACCGCCTCGGAGGATTTCGCCCGCTTCCTCACCGAAGTGCCCGGCTGTTTCGTCTTCCTCGGCAACGGCAATTCCGCCCCGCTGCACAACCCGGCCTACGATTTCAACGATGAAGGCCTGCTGCATGGCGCGCGTTTCCACGCGGCGGTGGTGCGGCGAAGGCTGGCGGCGGGGTAAGGGCGTCTGCGATTGGCGAAAGCGGCGGAGCTTCTGCTTCGTCATCCTCGAGCTTGACCCGAGGATCCATTCGATGACCTTTGGCGTAGAGTTCGGCAGCGCAGAATACTGTAGCTGTTGCAACGCTTTAGCGTAACGGCATGAATCCCAGGGTCTGCGCGCGTCGCTTCGCTCCTTGCTTCGCCCTCGGATGACGAAGCAGATGGGCCGCGATCCTTCGCGCCCCCCTGTTCTGCCGGACCTTTCCTCCAAAAAGCGGGGAGATTGGCAGCTTCACCCCAGTAACCCTTTTTTGTCAGCTTTCATGCACTATGCCCGAACGGGGACGGCAAGAACGAGGGCATGGCGGACGACACCAAACGCAACGGCGAATTCTGGGCGCTGGCGCTCGATCGCGCCCAGCTCGGCCTATGGGACTGGAATCTCCCGACGGGCGATTGCTACTATTCGCCGACCTGGTGGAAGATGCTGGGTTATGCCGAGGGCGAGCTCGATACCTCCGATCTGTGGCTGAAGCTCACTCATCCCGACGACTGCGAGCGAGCACTGGCGAGCGGCGACCGCCATATCGCTGGTGACACCGAGTCGATCGAGACGGAACTACGGCTGAAGCACAAGGACGGCCGCTGGGTCTGGGTGCTTGACCGCGGCGGCATCGTCGAGCGCGATGCCGAGGGCAAGCCGCTGCGCCTGATGGGCGTGCAGACCGATATCACCAGGCAGAAGGAGGCCGAGGCCGCGCTTGAGCAGGTCAATGTCCGCTTGCGGCTCGCGCTCGCCGCCAGCGGCACCGGCATCTGGCACTACGATATCGGCACCAACAAGAGCTATTGGGACCCGCGCACTAGGGAGATCTTCGGCCTGGTCAGCGATACCGACGAGGTGACGGCCGATCTCTGGCACACCTATCTCCACCCGGACGACAAGGAGGCCACCGAGCGCGCGCATCTGCCGCCGCCGGGCTCGAAAAGCGTGACCGCCACGCAATACCGTATCGTCCGGCGCGACGGCTCGGTCCGCCATGTCGAGTCGCTGGTGCGTTTGATCGCCGGCGCCGGCTCGGCCGGCCAGATCCTCGGCACGGTACGCGACATCACCGACGAGACGAAGCGCGCCGAGGAGCTCGCTTACGCCGCCCATCACGATGCGCTGACCGGGCTGTGGAACCGCTCGGCCTTCGACCGGCTGCTCGCCGAAAACATCGGCGCGGCGGACCGGCTGCCGCTTGCCGTCTTTTATGTCGACCTCGACTACTTCAAGGCGCTGAACGACTATGCCGGCCATGCCGCGGGCGATATCGCGCTGAAGAGCGTCGCCGGCGGCATCCGCGCCAGCCTGCCGCCTTCGGCCCACGCCGCGCGCCTCGGCGGCGACGAATTCGCGCTGCTGGTTCCGAACTGCAACGACGCTTGCGCCGAGCGGCTGGCGCGTGCCGTGCTCGCCGCGGTGCGCGACGCCGATCTCGGCTCCGCCGTGTCGTCCCGCAGGCTAGCCGCCAGCATCGGCATCGCCTTCGTGCGCGATCCCCGGACGACGGTAACCGATGCGCTCGCCTGCGCCGACGATGCCTGCTACGCCGCCAAAGCCGGCGGGCGCGACCGCTTCGCCGTGTTCTCGGCCGAAACAGCTTCCGGAGCCGGCGGCCTCAACGCCGCGCGGCTTGCCGCCGATCTGGTCGATGCCATGGAGGACAGCCGGTTGAAGCTGTTCGGCCAGGAGATCCATCGCCTCGGCAGGCCTTGGCAAGACAGCCGCCATGTCGAGGTGCTGGCGCGGCTCGAGGCGCGCAACGGCAAGCTGATCTTGCCGGGCGAGTTCATGCCGGTGGCCGAACGCTTCGGCCTTGCCGCCCGGCTCGACCGCTGGATCATCCGCACGGCGCTGTCGCGCCATGGCAGGGCGATGCTCTCCGGCGCCGTCTCGCTCGGCTTCAACCTGTCGGCGCAGACGCTCTCCGATCCGCAGCTTTGGGATTTCGTCGACGCGGCGATCGCCGAGAACGGCGCGCCGCCGTCTGCAATCGGCTTCGAGATCACCGAGACCGCGGCTGTCACCAATTTCGACGCAGCGGAGGAATTCGTGCGCCGGGCAAGGCTGCGCCATTGCCGTGTCAGCCTCGACGATTTCGGCGCCGGCATGAGCTCGTTCGAATATCTGCGGCGCTTTCCTATCGATGCGATCAAGATTGACGGCTCCTTCGTCCAGCACATCGCCGACAGCCGCTTCGACCGCGAGATCGTCTCGGCAATCGCCGGCATCGCCCGCTCGATGGGCTGCGCCGTCGTGGCCGAGAAGGTCGAGGGGAAAAGCGCGCTGGAGATCCTCGTCGGCATGGGCGTCGGCTATGGCCAAGGCTATTTCCTGCACCGGCCAGAGCCGCTGGAGGCGATCGTCGCGCGGGCCGCGGCTGAGAAGCCACAAGCCCGGGTGGGTGTCGCAAAATAAGCTACGCTAAAATTGCGAGCGCCCTCCGCGATTGCCGAGGCAGCTCGGCCTGGATCAGCTCGGCATTCGCCCGATACAATGTCCCGCGATCATCGACCCGCAAGACGCGGACCCGCTAGACTGGCGCTGGAAAAGCATCTGGGCAGGATCGACGAGACCGCTGCGATCAAGTCTGGCGAAATTGGGCTCTACGGCAATTGATGCGATGGAGAGCCAATCTCCTCCTTGGGGGAGATGCCCCGGCATGGCAGAGGGGGGCCGCCGGCGTTTACCCCATCAACCCACCGCAATACCCCGGCCGAAGCCACGCCGATGACCACCGTCGGCAGCATCGACAGTCTTGTCGCCGCGAGCAATGTGATGACGAGCGCCGCCAGATCGGCCGGATTCTTCGACACGAAGTCGGGCGCGATCACCGAGATCAGCACGCAGCCGGGCGCGGCTTCCATCACGGCGGTGGCGCGTGGACTGAGCGTGCCGTTCCTGAGCACGACATAGCCGCCGATCCGCGTCAAATAGGTGACGCCGGCCATGGCGAGGATGGCGAGGACGGTCCAGGGCTCGATCATTTCTCACCTGCCAGAAGCCAGGCGGACACCAACCCGGACAGCGCGCCTGTCGCCACGTACCAGGCGCCCGGAACGACCAGATAAGTTGCCGCCGCCACCACTAGGCTGACAAGCCAGGGGCGCGCCGCGGCAAAACCCTTCCACATGCCGCGCAGCAGCACCAGGAACACTGCCGGAAAGGCCATGGCGAAGCCGTAGCGCTCGACGTTGCCAAGCACCGGCCCGAGCGCCGCTCCGCAGGTCGTGAAAATCACCCAGGCAAGATAGAAGGGAAGGGCAGTTCCCGCATAGTAGGCGAGGCTGAAGGCTGGCCGCAGTCCGCTGGCCGCGCGGCGCTTCGCGTCGGCGAGCCCGAGCGCAAAGCTCTCGTCGCACATCAAGAACAGCGCGGGCAGCGCCTTGCGTTTGGGCAGGTGGCGCAGGAACGGCGCAAGTGCCGCGCCCATCAGGAAATGCCGGCTGTTGACCAGCAATGTGATGGCGGCGATCAACAGCACATGCGGCGGCGAGGTCCAGAGCTGGATGGCGGCAAATTCGGAGCCGCCGGCGAAGTTGAGGCCCGTCATCAACGGCACCTCGACGACGCTCAAGCCCTTCTGCGCGGCCTGCGCGCCCAGCACGAGTGCGTAGGGGACAATGCCAAGCAGCACCGGCGTCGAGGCGGCGGCGCCCCGCCGGAATTCGGCGCCGCGTGCTTCGGCGGGAGGGTGGCCCAGGGTTATCTCGGAAACGCTCATGGCTCTTCTTCGGCCAGCCTTGCGGGGCGGCCTTCTCCGGTTGCTCGATGGTCGGTTATCGCTGGCCACCATAGCCGAAATGCTCCGCAATCGGGTTGCGAAGATGCGCCGTTTCTGCCAAGGTTTGGCATTGGATAGCGAGAATTAGCCAATATTGGAATCAGACGCCATGAAGCTGGATGAGATCGACAAGCGGATCCTGCGCGCCCTGCAGCGCGACGGGCGCATGGCCAACAACGATCTTGCGAGAGAGGTCGGCCTGTCGCCGTCACCCTGTCTGAGGCGCGTAAAATTGCTGGAGGAGGCTGGCGTCATCGACCGCTATGTCGCGGTGCTCAACCCGGCCAAGATCGGTCGCGGTCATACCTTCTTCACTCGCATCTGGCTGAAGCAGCAGGACGAGGACACGATCGAGCATTTCGCCAGGGAGGTGGGCAAGCTGCCCGAGGTGCTGGAATGCTATCTGATGCTGGGCGATTGCGACGCTATGGTGCGGGTTGTGGCGGCGGGCATCGAGGACTATCGCCGCTTCCAGTCGGAGCACTTAAGTCGCATCAAGGGGGTGCAGAACGTCAAGACCGACGTTCCCAGCCAGACGGTCAAGCAGACTTCGGAGATGCCGCTTTAGATCTTCCCTTTTTTCCTTGAGGGAGAAGGTGACCGCGAACCGTCGGGATGCTGCTGGAAGGACCGCCGCGGCAATGAGGCGCCAGTTTCCCAGCGCCTCGTTTCGTCTCTATCGTCTCGGCGCTGCGCGCCTGTCCGCCGTCTCCGGCAAGGGAGAAGGCGAACCCACGCCTAATGTTGGGCGTGGTGCTCCGCGTTGCGTTTGCGCGTCGCCGCCGCCTTCTTGGCGGAAGCAGAACGCTCGGCCGCCGAGCGCGAGCTTGACGCTTTGCCGCCGGCCTTGCCGCCCTTGTGCGCCGCCGGATGGCCGGTGTGCTTGCCGCGGCCCGAGCCGCCCGCCTTCTTGCCGCCGCCATCGTCCTTGTTGACGGTCGCCCAGGCCCGGCGCTCGGCTTCCTTCTCGGAGACGCCGCGCTTTTCGTAGCCCTCGGCGATATGGTCGGCCTTGCGCTCCTGCTTGTCGGTGTATTTCGATTTGTCTCCGCGTGGCATTTTTCTTCTCCTGTTGGGCTGAGAGGAGCCGCCCTACGGCTCCTTCTTCGTTTTCACGGCGTCGCCGAGATCGGACCGCTCGGGGTCCTGGTTGTTCTCGCCGGCCGCGTCGCGATCCTTGTCGGGATCGTCCTTGGCTGGCAGATAACCTCTCGGCCGATTGGCTTTCGGACCTTCCCAACGTGGCCATTGATCGGATGTGCCTGGACGTCCCGTACGGGGTGAGTTGCTCATCGTTGCCTCGCTTTCAGAGAGCCGGTCAGCCCTCGGCCTTCATGGTTCGTGCGATTTCAAGCAGCTTGTCGCGGTCATGCCCGTGCTCGCGGATCAGCTCGCGCGCCTGCTTCGGTGAAAGGTCGGTGTTCTCGGCCAGGAACCGCACGTCCGGATCGTCGCCGCCCTTGGTCGGCAGCCTTGCGTCTTGTGCCGTTCGGCCAGCGCCCGGGCGATGTGGAAGTTTGCTTTTATCCATCGTTTTCTCCTTCCGATAACCAACCCTTGGCGAAAGGACTGGTTCCTTCGCCGAGCTGGCGACCGCGATGAGGCAGGGCGCCTGAAACGGGCTGCGGTCGTGCGGGGCTGGGGCTACGCCTTCTCGTTTTCGTGCCCGCGCTCGGCAGCTTCCTTCTTGCGGCGCAGCACTTCGTCGGTGCCGACGATGTCCTTCGCGCCACCGCTGATGGCGGTGGAGACGACCGCGGGCGGATCGCTCGCCGGGAAACTATCTTCGAGACCGGACTGCAATTGTTCTTCCAGCGTGTCCGGGTTCTCCGAGCGTCCTTGCGTGCGGCGGCCGTCGATCTGTTCCACATCCTGTTTGGCGTCGGGATGCTCGCGCACATTGCGCAGCGTGGACACGACGAGTTCGATCGCGAACTCCTTCATTGCCTCGACGTCTCCCGTGACGACGTCCGCTTCTTCGATGACGCGGATGAGGGACGCCTCGACCTTGTCCATCTCGCTCTTGCCTTGACAGCGCGCCAGCTTCTGGCTCAGGGCGGTGATGAGCAGCGGAGCGAAGGTCGAATAGGCCTGCATACGTGTCTCATCGACACGTTCGGGGTGAAGTGTGCGCACGGACATTGTTGCCTCCGTTCAAACGTCCTGCCGACGGCCGAGCCGCCGGGGTTTCGGAGGAACCAAGGGGAGGGGAAGAAGTTCCAAATTGGATGTTCTGGGCGGCGTCCCGCGAAGGGATCGCGGGACGCCTGCTTAAGCTCAACGCTGGCCGCCCTTGCGGCCGGCTTCGGATGCACGTTCGCGGTCTTCGGCGAAGTTGCCGCTGCCGCCCCTGTGCTGACCTGAATCCTGCTGACGCATGTTGCGGTCCTCGGCCTGCTGCTGGCCGCGACGCTGATCGTCGCGGTTCTTGTGGCTCTGCTGGCCTGCTTTGACGTGCTGTTGGTGAGTTCCGCCTTGATTAGGCATATCTGCAGCTCCGTTGTGTGGGATTGGTCTTCGGGGTTTGATTCAAGGAGGTTCGACCGCCTTGAGCAATGAGAACCGCTGCCCGCGATCGATGTTCCCCCACGAAATATTTCGTGAATCCTTTTAGCCCGACCATGCCGCGACAGCCTTGTCGTGCGTCGCCGGTCCGCGCGGGCGCCAGGGCCCGGGGCCACGGTCGGTCTCTTTCCTACGACTGAAGTCGGAGTGGCTCGCGCATTGGGCCCTCGACGGCAACCAAAGCGGAGGCTTCGAGTTGGTAGCGGTCGTCGACGAAGTCCCCTTCATCGGCGCCGTTTTGGGTGCCCGCCGTTTCCGCGCAAATGGCGGGCATCCAATACCATCCACAATCATTGGAACCAGGAAGTCGCGCGGCCGGCTTCGAAAGCGAGACGACGTTTTGACCTTTATTTCTGCAAAGCCCAATCTGCGAGAGCCCGAAAGCCTGCCCGCGAACGACAATCGCCTCTCCGTCCTCGCCGACACCTCGATTCTCCAATTCCTCAACGACGACGACGATGTCACCGACATCACCAGGCGCGCCGAGCGCCTTGGCAATGCCGTGGTGATTGTTATGGCGCTTTGCCTGATCGTTGCGCCGGCGATTTACCTCACCCTGGCCTACGGCCTGTAGCCGCAAAAAACTCGCCGAGCCTTGCGGCTGTCTCGGCCGGCGCCTCCTCGGGAAAGAAATGCCCGCCGGGCATCGTCCCGCCGCTGACCCCGCCGCTGACCCCGCCGCTGACGTCGTCGGCCCACTCCCGCCACAGTGCCAGCGGACCGCCCTCTCGCGCGTACCATTCGGCGAGCGCGCCATGTCCGCTCCATAGCGCAAGCATCGGGCAGCCGATGCGCCGGCCGGCTTTGCGGTCCGCCTGATCGTGCTCACGGTCGAGCGTCGCTGCCGCACGGTATTCCTCGCAGATGGCGTGCGCGTGGGCTGGATCGCGCAAGGCCTCGGCATAAGCCTGCCGGACCTCGGCGGGAAAGGCGGCAGGCGAGGAACCCCAGCCGGCCAGCGCGCTGTCG
>NZ_RZSV01000098.1:0-20518 GCF_004023205.1 Mesorhizobium sp. M1A.F.Ca.IN.020.03.2.1
GGTCTTCAGGCCGGCGGCCGCGAGCTTGACATTGACCGGCCCGGTGCGGGTCGCGACGTCGAAGCCGTCGGAATGGACCTGTCCCGTCACATTGTTGAGCTGCGTGCCGCCGACGGCGATCGAGGCCAACGAGGTGCCGATGTCGACTATCGGCGCTTTGCCGTCGCCAAAGGCGCGTGCGGTCGCCTTCTCGACCGCGACCAGGATCGGCACCGCGCTGGTGCCGACGTCGATGGTGACGGGCTTGTCCTTGGCGGAGAGCTCGACGGCAAGATCGCTGGCGCCCTTCGGGTCGACATTGCCGGTGGCCGTGCCGTGCACAGCGCCGCTCTCTACAATTGCGCGCTCGATATCGATCCCGCCTGTCGTGGTCGCCGTCCCGGCCACGTCGAAATTCGTCTTGCCGGCAAACAGCGACTTGAACTTCTCCGGCAGGAAGCGCTCGAATTCGCCGTCGCCTTTGGCCTCGATATAGTGGCCCCTGTCGCTCAACTGATGGCGGCCGGTGAGCTGGGCGACGATCTGACGGTCGACAACGAACGTGCCGATGCCGTTCCAATTGGCGAGCGGCCCCGTGCCGGAGACGACGATATCGACGGGGGGCGCATCGGGGAGCTTGAGCAAATTGGCGATGATGCCGCCGGCCGGCTCCGACGCCTTGAGATCGAGGTCGAGCTTGTTGTCGGCCGGCGCGAAACGGACCTTGGCGTCGACATTGCCCTGCTTGCCGTCGCGGCGGGCGACTTTGAGCACCGTGTCGATCGCCAGCGGCGATGGATCGGCCTTGAGCGAACCCTTGGCGGCAAGTTCGGCAATGCCGCTGCCGGCGAGCTCTTGCCCGAGCGCGATCTCCGGCAGCTCGATCTCTTTGACGTCGATCGAGACCGGCAGACTGTTCGATGCGCCTTGCGACGGCTGTTGGCCGGCTCGTGGCAGCCGCGCCAACTCGATGCGCTCGGCTTCGATGCGATCGGCGCTGAAGTTGCGCGACAAAAGCGCCGTCGGCGACCAGTCGAGCGCCACCTTGCGCGCCACCAGCCAGGGCCCCGTGCGATCCTCCAGCACGACATGATCGAGCCTGAGCTGACCGGACCAGATGCCTTCGATACCGCTGACGGTGATCTTGCGGTCCTCGGTCGAGGCCAGCTTCGAGATCAGACCGGCGAGATTCTGACGACCGCCTTCGGTGCCGGTCAGCACGGCGAGGGCGCCGATCGCCACCACCAGCAGCAGGAGCAGCGCGTAAAGGCAGATACGAAGGATGCGCCAGAATATCCTCATCATCAGAACGCCTGACCGATGCCGGCATAGAGGCCGAAATGCGGATCGCCCGGATCGCGATTGAGCGGCACGGCGGCGTCGATGCGCAGCGGCCCGAATGGCGTAAGATAGCGCAGACCGACGCCGGCGCCGACCTTGACGTCGGAGAAATCGGGGAAGGATTTGGTCGAGACCGTGCCGGCATCGACGAACGGAACGATGCCGATCGTGTCGGTGACGGCCATGCGCATCTCGACCGAGGTCTCGAACAGGGACAGGCCGCCGATCGGCTGGCCGTCGATGTCCTTCGGGCCGATACCTTGATAGGCATAGCCGCGCACCGAGCCGCCGCCGCCGGAATAGAAGCGCCTGTCGGCCGGAACATTCTGCAGCCCGGTGCCAACGATCGAGCCGAGCGTGGCGCGTTCGGCGAGGACGAATCTGCTCGCCGTATCGAGCGACTGGTAAGCCGAGCCTTCGCCCTTCAACTTGAGGAATGTCGCGCCGTTCAGAATGTCGTAGCTCGGCTCGGCATAGGCGAGCGCCCGGAAACCCCTGGTCGGGTTGAGCTTGTTGTCGCGGCTGTCATAGACATATTGCAGCGGAATGCTGGCGATCAGATAGGTGTGCTTGCCGAAGGCGTCGGTGATCCTCGAGTAGTCGAGGTCGAATTCGGCCGAGACCCGCTGCCTCTTGTCGAGGTCGTAGGAGACTCCAACGTCGCCCTTGACCGAGAAATGGTCATAGGCGTCGGGGTGCTCCAACACGGTCTTGACGCCGGTGAAGAACTTCGATGTCGGCCCGAGCACCCCCGGCTTCTCGAACATGATGCCGGCATTGTAGTTGAGCGCGGAAATGCTGTTGCTGCCGATGCCGCTGATGGAGCCGTCGATGCGCAGCTTCTCTGCCTGGCCGAACAGGTTGCGGTGGCCCCAATAGCCTTCGAGCCCCAGTCCTTCCGTGTTCGAAAACGTGCCGCCGACGCCGAAAAAGCGCGGCTTGCGCTCGCTCACCTGGACGTCGATCGGAATGTTGCCTTGGGCGTCGAGGCTCTCGCCCTCCTTGATGGTCACGCTGTTGAAGACTTCGAGCCCGAGCAGCCGATCGCGGGCATCGTCAATCTCTTGCGGCGAATATTGCTGGCCCCGCTTTAGGTCGGTCATGTATTCGGTGAAGTCGCGATCGACCTTTTCGGTGCCCTCTACTGTGGTCTCGCCATAGCCGGCGACCGGGCCGGCCGCGACCGTCAGTGTCACGTCGAGCGTCGAGGTGTCATGGTCTGCGACGATCTCGCGATCCGTCACCTTGGCTAGCGGCCTGCCCTCCTCCTTGAGCGCTCGCACGATCGCCGCTTCGGCCTTGAGCACGGCACCCGAACTGGCGTCGCCGCCCGCGATCAGGCCGAAATCGGCGCTCGCCAGGCCGGCCGCGTCGCCTTTCAGTCTGATGTCGCCGAGGGTGAATTTCGGCCCGGCGGCGATGCTGACGACCACCGGAATGGGCTGCAGCCCCTTGAATTCGGCGTCCGGCGGCAGTTGGTCGATGGACTTGCCCTCTATGGTGATGGCGACCACGCCCTCGTAGCGGGCGTCGGCATAAAGGGCGGCAACCAGTTGCTCGCGGTCGCTGCGCGCCTTGGCCATCAAGCCGAGCGACCCTGATACCGGATGCTCCTCGTCATTTTTGAGCGCCGAGGCATCTTCCAGCTTCTTGACCAGATCCTTGTCGGCATCGGGAGCGTCCATGGTCACCGAATAGCGCAGCGGATCGACGATGTCGGCATCCTCGTCCTTGGACGAGCCCCAAAGCTTGATGCCGAAAATCTCGAAAGCAGCCGCCGGCCGCGCTTCGCCGGCGAGCATGGCCGCGCAGACGAGCGCCAAAAGCAGGGCGCGCGGAAGCCCGCGCCCTGGCGCGATCCCTCCTGACATCTGCGTTTCATACGCCGGCATTACGCTAACCTAGACGACAAAACTAAAATTGGAATGAAGTTCTGAAACGCTCGTAAAGGGGCCACAATCCAATTGTCTGAAATAGACCGGGCTTGGAATTCACACCTTTTGCGCCTTCGCAAGAAAGCGTGAACCCTTGTCCCATGGAGGTTCTGTCGAAATACCGGCCTGTGGCCGGCATGGAAACCGTTGGCGGGTTGAAAACCTGCCGCGTTCGGCGTTGACAAGCCTGTTTGATGCTTGATCATGCCCGGACGCTGCAATGTCGGGAGGGTGATATGGCAATGCGCGCGGCTCGTGGTTTCTCGTTCCTCATTCTTCTGTTCTTTGCCTTGAGCGGGGCCGCGCAAGCGGCCGAAGCCCGGCGAATCGTGACGACTGACAATTCCGACTATTTCGGTTTCGACCTCAGGTCCGACCAGAATGTCAGCCTCGACCAATGCAAGACCACATGCCTCGGCGATCCCGCCTGCCGCGCCTTCACCTACAACACCAAGGCCAAATGGTGCTTTCTCAAATCCGACTACAATCAGCTGAAACCCTTCAGCGGCGCCGTCGCCGGCAAAGTCGCAAACGTCGATGGCGACCCCGATATCGGCGCGCCGCCTCCACTTGCCTTCTTCCCCAACTGGATGGCCGATCAGGCCCAGCAGTTCCGCAACAAGCTGACCGATCCGGCCTATGACAAGCCGACCGAAGGACTGGCCGCACTTCAAGCCGCGGCCGAGCAGGCAGCGCTGACCGGCGACCATCGCCTGGCCATGCAGAAATACCAGGCGGCGCTGTCTGTCTTGCCCGACGACGGCGCGCTCTGGCTGGCGCTGGCGCGCGAGACGCTCGGCGTGCAGCCGGCTTCCAACACCTCCGAGCCCTCTACCCTGCCGGCAAACGTCACCTCGGCGGCCTTCAACGCCTATAAGCTGGTGCGCACGGCAAAGACCCGCGCCGAGGCGCTGGCGCTGCTTGCCGCTGGCCTCGACAAGCGCGACCTTTTCCGGCCGGCCATTCAGGCCTATGAGGCGAGCCTTGCGCTGGTGAACTCGCCAGCCGTGCAGGCCGACTACGCCGACCTCAAGGCACGCAAGGGTTTCCGCGTCGTCGACCATTCCGTCGATGCCGATTCCTCTTCGCCGCGCATCTGCGCCCAGTTCTCCGAGGACTTGGTGAAGACCGGCGTCGACTATTCGCAGTTCGTCACCGTCGACAATGCCGCTCCCAAGGCTGTCGAAGCCAAGGACAAGCAGATCTGCGTCGAAGGGCTTGAACATGGCCAGCACTATGACGTGACCTTCCGCGCCGGTCTGCCGGCCGCGATCGGCGAGACGATTGCCGCTCCGGTCGTGCTGTCGATCTATGTCCAGGACCGCGCCCCGTCCGCTCGCTTCACCGGCGACAGCTTCGTGCTGCCGGCCGGCGCCCGCCGCGGCATTCCGGTCGTCACCGTCAACATGAGCGCCGCCAAGATGAAGCTCTACCGCATCGGCGACCGATCGCTGGCGCAGCTTCTGTCCGGCTACCAGTTCCTGCATCAGCTCGACGGCTACGACATTTCCACCATTTCCGACCAGATGGGCGAGCCGGTCTGGGAAGGCACGCTCGACATCGCCAACGACCTCAACAAGGAGGTCACCACCTCCTTCCCGGTCGACAAAGCGATCCCGCAGCGCAAGCCCGGCGTCTATGTGCTGACCGCCCAGCCGGTCGACGACAAGAGCGACGATTATGGTTCGCGCGCCACCCAGTGGTTCGTCGTTTCCGACATCGGTCTGTCCACTTATACCGGCCAGGACGGTCTCAACGTCTTTGCCCGCTCGCTGGGCTCTGCCAAGCCGATTGCCGGCGCCGAACTGACGCTGCTTGCCAAGAACAATGAAATCCTCGGCACGGCGACGTCCGACGCCGAGGGCCATGCCGTTTTCAACCCCGGCCTGACGCGCGGCGAAGGCGGCATGGTGCCGGCGGTGCTGATAGCCAAGCAGGGCGACAACGACTTCGTCTTCCTCGACATGGGCCGCGCCGGTTTCGATCTGTCGGACCGCGGCGTTGCCGGGCGTGCCGCGCCCGGCGCACTCGACGTCTATGCCTGGACCGAGCGCGGCATCTACCGCGCCGGCGAAGACGTCCATGTCGCCGCCCTTGCGCGCGACGGCGCCGCCAAGGCGGTCGAGAACCTGCCGCTGACCTTCATCTTCACCCGACCCGATGGGGTCGAGAACCGCCGTATCGTCAGCGACGGCGCTTCCGCCGGCGCCCATGCCGTCGATCTGTCGCTCGAGCCTAACGCCATGCGCGGCACCTGGTCGGTGTCGATCTACACCGATCCCAAGCAGGCACCGGTCGCCAGCCATATGTTCCTGGTCGAAGACTTCGTGCCGGATCGCATCGAGTTCGACTTGACGGCCGACAAGAAGGAAATCGCGCAGGGCGAGACCGCCAATGTCAGCGTCGACGGCCGCTTCCTCTATGGCGCGCCGGCCGCCGGCCTCGCGCTTGAAGGCGAGATGACGCTGTCGACCACGGACAGCTGGGATCGGTTCAAGGACTTCATCTTCGGTCTCGCCGACGAGCAGTCGGCCGAACCTTCGGTGACGCTTTTGGCCAACCTTCCCCTCGTCGGCGACGACGGCAAGGCGACCTTCCCGGTCTCGATCGACCAACTGCCCTCCACGACCAAGCTGATCAACGCCAAGGTCACAGTCCGCATGCGCGAAGCCGGCGGCCGTGCCGTCGAGCGCTCGCTCGACATCGCCGTCCATCCGGAAAAGGAGATGATCGGCATCCGCCCGGATTTCGAAGGCGGCGAGGTGCCGCAAGGCGGAACGGCGAAATTCAGCATCATCGCCGTCGATCCGAACGGCAAACGCGAGGAGCTGAAGGGCGCGCAGTGGTCGCTGGTCAAGGTCGAGCGCAATTACCAGTGGTACCGTTCGAACAATTCCTGGAACTATGAAGCGGTGAACCTCACCAAGGCCGTCGCCAACGGCCAGATCGACCTGAAAGCCGACGGCGAGGCGACCGTGTTGCTTCCTGTCGACTGGGGCCGCTACCGGCTCGAGGTCGAGACGGCCGACCCCGATGGCCCGGCGACCAGCTATGAGTTCGACGCCGGCTGGTACGTCGCCTCGACCACCACCGAAACACCGGACGGCCTGGAGATCGCTCTCGACAAGGACACTTACGCCGCCGGCGAGGTGGCCAAGCTCAAGGTGTCGCCGCATTTTGCCGGCGAACTCCTGGTCACCATCGGCGCCGAGAAGCTGTTGAAGACCGTCACCGCTTCGGTGCCGACCGGCGGCAGCACCGTCGACATCCCGGTCGGCGACGACTGGGGAGCCGGCGCCTATGTCACGGCGACTTTGTTCCGGCCCGGCGATGCGCAGGAATCGCGCATGCCGGCCCGCGCAATCGGCGTCAAATGGCTGACCGTCGATCCGGGTTCGAAGAAGCTCACTGTTGCGCTTACGCCGCCTGAAAAGACGGCCCCGCGCCAGCAGCTGTCGATCCCGGTCGCCGTCAGCGGCGCGCAAGCCGGCAGCAAGGCCTATGTGATGGTCGCGGCCGTCGATGTCGGCATCCTCAATCTCACCAACTACAAGGCGCCCGATCCGGAGGACTGGTTCTTCGGCCAGCGCATGCTGGGTCTGGAAATCCGCGACCTTTATGGCCGCCTGATCGACGGTTCGCTCGGCACCACCGGCAAATTGCGGACCGGCGGCGACGGCGCCAACATGCAGTCGCAGGGCAGCCCGCCGACCGAGAAGCTGGTCGCCTTCTTCTCCGGCCCGGTCGAGCTCGATGCCAACGGCAAGGCGCGGATCGATTTCGACATCCCGCAGTTCAACGGCACCGTGCGCGTCATGGCCGTCGCCTGGACCAAAGAGGCCGTCGGCCATGCTCAAACCGACGTCATCGTGCGCGATCCGGTGGTGATCACCGCCGGCCTGCCGCGCTTCCTGGCGCCTGGCGATGCCGCGACCATGCGTCTCGACATCGCCGACACCGACGGCCCTGCCGGCGACTACAAGCTGTCGGTCACCACGACCGGCGATCTCTCGACCGGCGACAAGCCCCTGCCCGAGAAGCTGACGCTTAGCCAGGGCAAGCGGCAAGCGCTCTCATTTCCGCTGATCGCGCAGACGGCGGGCGACGCTTTGATCACCGTCAAGCTCGCGCATGACGGCGGAACCGAGGTCGAGCAGACGCTCTACCTGCCGGTGCGCCCGGCGCAGCTCCCGGTCACCAACCGCATGGTGGTCGACCTGAAACCCAATGGCGGCGCCTTGCGCGTCGACAAGGAGCTGCTCGCCGCAAGCGTGCTCGACGGTGCTTCGGTCAGCGTCGGCGTCTCACAGGCAGCCGCCTTCGACGTGCCTTCGCTCTTGATGACGCTCGATCGCTACCCCTATGGCTGCGCCGAGCAGACAACCAGCCGTGCCTTGCCGCTGCTCTATGTCAACGACATGGCAAAAAGCATCGGCATGGAGAGCGATCCGGACCTGCATGGTCGCATCCAAGATGCCGTCTACAAGGTGCTGAGCTACCAGGCATCAAGCGGCAGCTTCGGCCTCTGGGGCCCGGGATCCGGTGATCTCTGGCTCGATGCTTATGTCACGGAGTTCCTGACCCGGGCACGCGAGCAGAAATACGACGTGCCGGCTCAGGCGATGAACCAGGCGCTGAACAACCTGCAGAACTCGCTTGGGTATGACCAGGACGTCCAGGATCGCGGCAGCGAGATCGCCTACGCGCTCTATGTGCTCGCCCGCAACAAGAAGGCCTCGATCGGCGATCTGCGCTACTATTCGGACACGCAGCTCGAGTCCTTCTCGAGCCCGATGGCTGTCGCCCAACTGGCCGCGAGCCTGGCGCTCTATGGCGACACCCAGCGTTCGGAGGCGACTTTCCAGACGGCCTTGCGGCTGGCGCAGGCAAGCACCGAATACGACTATTATCGCTCCGATTATGGCTCGCCCCTGCGTGACGGCGCGGCGATGCTGGCGCTGGCCGCGGAATCGAAGCCGGTGCCGAGCATCGTGCCGCAGCTGATCAGGCTGGTGGCGCGTGAACGCGCCGACGCCCGCTGGACGAGCACGCAGGACGAATCCTGGATGCTCCTTGCGGCAAGGGCGCTGAAGGAAGGCAACAATTCGATCACGCTTTCCGTCAACGGCGCGCCGCATACCGGCGGCTATTCCGATCGGGTTGCCGGCAACGAGCTTGTCGACAGCCCGCTCGCCATCGCCAACACCGGCACGACGGCGCTGCAGGCGGTGGTCACCGCGGTGGCCGCACCCGTCGAGCCGCTGCCGGCCGGCGGCGACGGCTTCACCATCGATCGTACCTACTACAGGCTCGACGGCACTGAGGCCAACATCACCGAGGCCAGGCAGAACGAACGCTATGTGGTCGTGCTCAAGGTCCATGAGCAGAACAAATGGCCCTCGCGCCTGCTGATCACCGATCTGTTGCCGGCCGGCTTCGAGATCGACAATCCGAGCCTGGTGTCCAGCGCTCAGTTGTCGAACTTCTCCTGGCTGGCGCAGACCGACGCCGCGCATCTGGAGTTCCGCGACGACCGCTTCGTCGCCGCCTTCAATCCCAACGAAGTCGACGGCGACCGCAACATCACGCTGGCCTATGTCGTGCGCGCCGTGACACCCGGCACCTATGCCCATCCGGCGGCGACGGTGGAGGACATGTACCGGCCGCAATATTCGGCCCGCACCGCCTCCGGCATGATGGAGGTCAAGGCGGAGTAAGTATTCCGACGCTGGCGATCACAAACATGGCGATAGCGCTGCCCCTCATCCGCCTGCCGGCACCCTCTTCCCGTGAAAGACGGGGAGAAGGGACAAGCTCCAGCGCTGACGCCCCCCTCTCCCCGTCTTTCACGGGAAGAGGGTCAGGGTGAGGGGCAGCACCATGCTCTCCAAAAGATTTTTGCGCCGCGCTGCCATAACGGCAGCTTCCTCCGCCGCCTGTCTCGCCTTTTCCGTCGCCGCTCTCTGGGAGCTCGACCGCGCCTTCCCGCCGCCGCTCCCGGCGGCGCTGACGGTCTCCACCGAAGTGCAGGACCGCGACGGCGAACTCTTGCGCGCCTTCGCTACGCCGGACGGCTACTGGCGGCTTGGGACCCGGCTCGACCAGGTCGACAAGCAGTTCGTCGACATGCTGGTCGCTTATGAAGACAAGCGCTTCTGGGACCACCGCGGCGTCGACATGCTGGCGCTTTGTCGCGCCGCCGGGCAGTTCGCCACCAGCGGCCACATCGTTTCCGGCGGCTCGACGCTCTCGATGCAGCTTGCCCGTCTGATCGAGCCGCGCGACAGCCGCAGCCTCGCCTCCAAGGCCAGGCAAATCCTGCGCGCCATCCAGATCGAGCGGCGTTTGTCCAAGCGCGAAATCCTCGAGCGCTACCTGACGCTGGCGCCCTATGGCGGCAACCTGGAAGGTGTGCGCGCCGCCTCGCTCGCCTATTTCGGCAAGGAGCCGAAGCGGCTGACCGTATCGGAAGCAGCACTTTTGGTCGCGCTGCCGCAGTTGCCGGAAAAGCGCCGGCCAGACCGCAATCTCGACATCGCGCATGCCGCGCGCGACCGCGTGCTCACCCGCATGGTCTCGGCCGGTCTGCTCAACGAACGAGAGGCAGCGCGCGCCGCGCTCGACGACGTCTCCGGCCTGCGCCGCAAGCTGCCGGCATTGGCCGCGCATGCGTCCTACGCCATGCTGCCCAAGGCTCAACCCGGCAAGCCGCTGCAACTCACCATCCGCCGCAGTGTTCAGCAAGGGCTGGAACAGGTGGCGAAAGAGGCCGCCAGGAAGCTCGGCCCAAAGCTTTCCGTCGCCATGGTGATGGCCGATGCCCGCACCGGCGACATTCTTGGCGAAGTCGGTTCAGCCGATTTCTTCGACGCCAGCCGATCCGGCTGGATCGACATGACCAAAGTAGTGCGCTCGCCCGGCTCGACGCTGAAGCCGTTCATCTATGGGCTTGCCTTCGAGCAAGGCCTGGTGGCGCAGGAGACGATCATCGAGGACAGCCCCGCCGACTTTGGCGGCTACCGGCCGAAGAATTTCGACATGGGCTACCAAGGCGACGTCAGCATCAGGCAGGCGCTGCAGCTGTCGCTCAACGTGCCGGCGATCCGGGTGCTGGACGCAGTTGGTCCCGCGCGGCTCACGGCGCGCTTCCGCCAGGCCGGCGTCAACCTGGTCCTGCCGCTCAACGAGGCGCCCGGGCTGGCGATCGGCCTCGGCGGCGCCGGCGTGACTTTGCGCGACCTGGTGCAGCTGTATACCGGCCTCGCCAATGGCGGCAAGATGCACACGCTGCATGACGGCACCGAGCCGGCCAATGCCGGGCGCGTCACCGCCACCATCCTCGACGACCAGGCCGCCTGGCAGATCGACGACATCCTGTCCGGCGTGAAGCCGCCCGAAGGTGCGGCCCAGCGCGGCATCGCCTACAAGACCGGCACATCTTACGGCTATCGCGATGCCTGGTCGGTTGGCTTCGACGGCCGCTATGTGCTTGGCGTCTGGGTCGGCCGTGCCGACGCCGGCCCGGTACCTGGCCTCTCCGGCTATGTTTCGGCCGCGCCCATTCTGTTCGAAGGCTTTGTCCGCTCGGGTTTGGCCAGCGTGCCGCTGCCCGGCCGGCCGCCGGGTCTTTTCAATCCCAAACGCGAAGAATTGCCGGTGACGCTCGCCCGCTTCGGCGCCGGCTCCGACGGGCTGGTGCAGGCAACGCCGACTGAACCGGCGCCCACCATCGTCTTCCCGCCGGACGGGGCTCGCGTCGACCTCGGCACCAATTCGGCGGACGCTTCGCCGCTTGTGCTGAAGCTGCAGGGCGGCCGCGCGCCCTTCCGCTGGCTTGCCAACGGCAAGCCGCTCGCCGGCATCGACCGCCGCCGCATCGCGACCTGGCAGCCCGACGGCACCGGCTATTCGACGCTCACCGTTATCGACGCCGCCGGGCGCGCGGCCAGCGTGAAGGTTTTCGTTGAATAGAAGCGGGCAAGCGATTCGGCGCGTTGCGCCTTTCAAGGATCGAAAGGCACTTCTCTCGAGGCTTATTGCGAAGCACACCCGTCCTTCAGCGGGAGCAGCTATAATCCTCCCGGCACTGGCTCTCCTGGCTGCCTTCTCCGCCCACGCCGACCCCCTGCCCGCCGGATTCGTCCGGCTCGCCGATGTCGATCCGACCATTCGCCAGGACATCCGCTATGCCGGGCTGGGAAACTTCCTGCAGCGCGAGGTCGACGGCTACGAAGCGCCGGTCTGCATCCTGACCGCGCCGGCGGCGAAGGCGCTGTCCGGCGTCCAGAAAGCAACGACGGCCGAGGGCCTCACGCTGATCGTCTTCGACTGTTACCGCCCGGCACGCGCCGTCGCCGACATGGTCAGATGGACAAGGCAATGCGGCCCGCCCGATCCGCAATGGTATCCGACGGTCGAGCGCGGCGACCTCATCGCCGAGGGCTATGTCGGCGAACTGTCCAGCCGCTCGCGGGGCTCGACCGTTGACCTCGCCGTCGCTGAGCTTGACAAGACAAGCCCGGCTCATTCCGCTTGCGGCGCGACTGACGCCCGCACGCTCGACTTCGGCACCGGATTCGACTGTTTCGATTCGGCGAGCGAGACGGCCCACCGCCCGCTGCCCCTCCAAGCGACGGCAAACCGCACGATGCTGCTTTCGGCCATGCGCGCCGCCGGCTTCCGCAACTATGCGCGCGAATGGTGGCATTTCACCCTCGCCGACGAGCCGTTCCCAAAGCAGCGCTTCGATTTTCCGGTGACCGCCGACTAGGGCACAGGACTTGCCCGGATCGCGGCCGGTTCCAATTAGGCCCGCTGACGAGGAACCACGCTGCTGGCAAGTGAGGAAGATATTTCCTCGACTGGCCGCCCCTCGGCGAAAAATTGCTGCAAGGAGATGAAAAAGGCAACATTGAGTGCATCTAATTTCTATAAATTCGCTAGAGTTCGGGCCGTTCAACGGAGGCGGAAATGACCAACCCTCATTTCGGGAAACTGCTCGGCGCGCTGGTCGCCACATCTGTCCAGTTCGGCTCGCTCGGTTTCGCATTTGCCGATACGACCATTCTGAATGTGTCCTACGACCCGACACGTGAGCTCTACAAAGCCTATGACGAGGCCTTCACCGCGCACTGGAAGGCGGAGACCGGAGAAACCGTTACCATCCAACAGTCGCATGGCGGATCCGGCGCCCAAGCGCGAGCCGTTATCGACGGTCTCGACGCCGATGTCGTGACGCTGGCGCTCGAAGGCGACATCAACGCCATTGCCGCGAAGACGAAAAAGATCAATCCGGACTGGCGCACGAAGTTCGAGAACAACTCGGCCCCCTACACCTCGACCATCATCTTCCTGGTGCGCAAGGGCAATCCCAAGGACATCCATGACTGGAACGATCTGGTGAAGGACGGCGTCCAGGTAATCACGCCGAACCCGAAGACCTCGGGCGGCGCGCGCTGGAACTACCTCGCCGCCTGGGCCTATGCCAATGCCAATGACGGCAATGACGAAGCCAAGACCAAGGAGTTCGTCGGCAAGCTCTATGCGAATGTCCCCGTCCTCGATACCGGTGCCCGCGGCTCGACGGTGACCTTTGCGCAGAAGGGGCTGGGCGACGTGCTGATCGCCTGGGAGAACGAAGCCTATCTCGCGCTCGATGAATTCGGCGCCGACAATTTCGACATCGTCTACCCGCCGACCTCGATCCTGGCCGAGCCGCCGGTCGCCGTCGTCGACGGCAATGTCGACGCCAAGGGCACCCGCAAGGTCGCCGAGGCTTATCTGAGCTGGCTCTATTCGAAGGAAGCCCAGACCATCATCGCCAAGAACCACTATCGTCCGGCCAAGCCCGACCTGGTGCCTGCCGAGGATCTCGCCAAGCTACCGGCAATCAAGCTCGTCACCATCGACGATCCGCAATTCGGCGGTTGGAAGAAGGCGCAGCCTTATCATTTCGGCGACGGTGGTATATTCGACCAGATTTACAAGCCCGCCCAATGAAGCATGGCGGCCATAGGCCGGATGAAACCTGATTGGGTCTATTGTACGAGTGCCCCAGCCGAGGCGAAGGGCACTCTGGTCTGAGTAAGAAGGGACGATCCAGAACAGCATGAACACAGCACCCGCCAAGGCGGGGTGGCGGTTCAGACAGCCGAGTGTCATTCCGGGCTTCGGATTGACGCTCGGCTTCTCGCTTGCCTACCTCACGCTCATCATCCTCATTCCGCTTTCGGGGCTGGTCTGGCGTTCGGCCGCGCTCGGCTGGACCGACTTCTGGGCGATCGCCGTCGACCGGCGCACTCTCAATGCGCTGAAGATCAGCTTCGGCACCGCCTTCCTGGCCGCCGCGGTCAACGTCGTCTTCGGCACCATCGTCGCCTGGGTGCTGGTCCGCTACCGCTTCCCCGGCCGACGCATCGCCGATGCGATGGTCGACCTGCCCTTCGCCTTGCCCACCGCAGTCGCCGGTATCGCGCTCACCACACTCTATGCGCCGAATGGCTGGATCGGCCAGCTTCTGATGCCGCTCGGCATAAAGGTCGCCTACACCCCGCTCGGCATCGTCATCGCCTTGGTGTTCATCGGCCTACCCTTCGTGGTGCGCACCGTCCAGCCAATCATGGAGGAGCTCGACAGGGAGGTCGAGGAAGCTGCCGCCACGCTTGGCGCCAACCGCTTCCAGACCATCACTCGTGTGCTCTTCCCGGGACTGGCGCCGGCCATCGTCACCGGCTTCTCGCTCGCCTTCGCGCGCGGTGTCGGCGAATACGGCTCGGTCATCTTCATCGCCGGCAACCTGCCCTTCAAGTCGGAGATCGCGCCGCTCCTCATCGTCATCCGGCTCGAGGAATACAATTACGAGGCGGCGACCGCGATCGCCGCGATCATGCTGGCGCTGTCCTTCGTGATGCTTTTGGTCGTCAACCTCGTCCAGACATGGAGCCGCAAGCGCTATGGCTGATCCCGAGATCAAATCCTACGAACCGCATCACGAAAGCCAGTCGGCCGCGGTGACCGAAAGCAGGCCGGTGCGCTGGGTGGCGATGGGAATAGCCTTCGCCTTCCTCGCCGTCTTCCTGCTTCTGCCGCTGATCGTTGTCTTCCACGAGGCGCTTAGCAAAGGCATCGGCGCCTACACGGAGGCGCTTGCCAGCCCCGACACGCGCTCGGCGATCCGCCTGACGCTGCTGGTGGCGGCGATCTCCGTGCCGCTCAACCTCATTTTCGGCATCTCGGCTGCCTGGGCGATCGCCAAGTTCGAGTTCAAGGGCAAGGCCTTTCTGACCACCCTCATCGACCTGCCGTTCTCGGTGTCGCCCGTCATTTCCGGCCTGGTTTATGTGCTCCTCTTCGGGGCTCAAGGCCTGCTCGGCGCGTGGCTGAAGGCGCATGGCATCGTCATCCTGTTCGCCGTGCCGGGCATTGTGCTCGCAACCATCTTCGTCACCTTCCCCTTCGTCGCCCGCGAGCTGATCCCGCTGATGCAGGAACAGGGCAATGGCGACGAGGAGGCGGCTCTGTCACTCGGCGCCAATGGCTGGCAGGCCTTCTGGTATGTGACGCTGCCCAACGTCAAATGGGGTCTGCTCTACGGCGTGCTACTCTGCAACGCGCGCGCCATGGGCGAGTTCGGCGCCGTGTCGGTGGTCTCAGGTCACATTCGCGGCCTCACCAACACCATGCCGCTGCATGTGGAAATTCTCTACAATGAGTATAACGCCGTCGGGGCCTTCGCGGTCGCCTCGCTGCTTGCCGGCCTGGCTTTGGTGACGCTGGTCTTGAAAACACTTCTGGAGATGCGCTACGGCGCCGAGATTGCCGCGACGCGCGGACATTAGATGCATGCCGCCCGAAACCGCGTAGCATGCATCAACTGATTGAGGGATCTGTATGGAAGTTCGCGTTGTCAACGTGCGCAAGGAGTTCGAGCGGTTTCCGGCGCTCCACGACGTTTCGCTCGACATCAGGTCGGGCGAGCTTATCGCGCTGCTCGGGCCATCCGGTTCCGGCAAGACGACGCTGCTCCGCCTGATCGCCGGCCTGGAGCGGCCCACCAAGGGCGCCATCTTCTTCGGCGAAGAGGATGCCTCGCAGAAGTCGATCCAGGAGCGCAATGTCGGCTTCGTATTCCAGCATTACGCTCTGTTCCGACACATGACGGTTGCCGACAATATCGGCTTCGGCCTCAAGGTCCGGCACGGCGCCGCGCGTCCCTCGGCACAGGAGATCCGCCGCCGCGCTTCGGAACTCCTCGACCTCGTCCAGCTGTCGGGGCTGGAAAAGCGCTATCCGGCGCAGCTTTCCGGCGGCCAGCGCCAGCGCGTGGCGCTCGCTCGCGCCATGGCCATCGAGCCCAAGGTGCTTTTGCTCGACGAGCCATTCGGCGCCCTTGACGCGCAGGTGCGCCGCGAGTTGCGCCGCTGGCTGCGCGAAATCCACGACGCCACCGGCCACACCACGGTCTTCGTTACCCACGACCAGGAGGAGGCGCTCGAACTCGCCGACCGCGTTGTCGTCATGAGCCAAGGTCGCATCGAGCAGGTCGGCTCGGCCGACGAGATCTACGACACGCCGAACTCGCCTTTCGTCTACAGCTTCATCGGCGAATCGAGCTCGCTGCCGGTCAAGGTTGACAATGGCGAGATCTGGCTGGCCGACCGGCCGGTCGGTCTGCAGGCGCCGCATGCGCCGTCGGGAGAGGCCCTGCTCTACTTTCGTCCGCACGATGTCGAGCTGCTCGACGGCTGCAGCGGCTGCATTGCCGGGACGGTCGCCGCCAGCCGCCGCGTCGCCGGCACAAGGCGGGTCGAGCTCGAGATCGGCGGCGAGCGTCAGCGCGTCGAGATCGAGCTGCCGGTCGACCATCCGGCGGCACAGAAGAGCCGGGTGGCTTTCAGGCCGAGGCGCTGGAAGCTTTTCCCGGCCTCCTGACCTATTTGCCGCCTGCCACGTCCGGGCGCCCGGTAGAGGAGCCGCGATGAATCAGGTTGGAAGAAAGTCCTACCAAGCGGCTGTTCGGGCGGGAGATTTTCCCGCTGCTCGTGCGTCCCCCGGACCGCGTGCCTCGCGCAGCCAGGCTTTCCTTTTTATGGTCACACCATAGTTCTGATTGTCTGGAGGAGGACCGTTTTCATGAAGCGCTTATTGCTGGGTATTGCCACGCTTGCCGGCTTCGTCGTCCTCGCGTCCTCCCAAGCCTGGTCGGCCGACAAGCTGCTCAATGCCTCCTACGACGTCGGCCGCGAATTGTTTGCCGACATCAACAAGGCTTTCATCGCTGAGCATCCCGGCGTGACCGTCGATCAGTCCCACGCCGGAACCTCGGCGCAGGCTCGTGCCATCGCGGAAGGTTTGGCAGCCGACGTCGTCACCTTCAACCAGGTCACCGACGTCGATTTCCTGGTCAAGAGGGGTCTGATCTCCGCGGACTGGCAGAAGGATTTCCCAGACAACGCATCGCCTTTCTATTCGCTGCCGTCCTTCCTTGTTCGTGCCGGCAATCCCAAGCACATCAAGGACTGGAACGATCTGGTGCGTGACGACGTGCAGGTGATCTTCCCCAACCCGAAGACATCAGGCAATGCCCGCTATACCTATCTCGCTGCCACCGCTTACGCGAAGGAAGCCTTCAAGGGCGACGACGCCAAGGTGAAGGAGTTCATCGCCAAGCTGTTTGCCAACGTGCCGATCTTCGACACCGGCGGCCGCGCCGCCACCACCACCTTCGTGCAGCGCGAGATCGGCGACGTGCTGATCACCTTCGAATCCGAAACGCGCGGCATCCGCAGGGAATATGGCGACGACAAGTTCGAGCAGGTCACGCCTTCAGTCAGCCTGCTGGCCGAATTCCCGGTGGCGATCGTCGATAAGATCGCCGACGAGCACGGTAGCCGCGATCTCGCCAAGACCTATCTCGAATTCCTCTATTCGCCCGAGGGCCAGGACATTGCCGCCCGCAACGGCCTGCGGGCCCGCGACGCAGCAGTGGCCGCCAAATACAAAGCCGAGTTTCCCGACGTGCGCCTGTTGACGGTAGACGAGATCTTCGGCGGCTGGGATAGGGTGCAGAAAGAGCATTTCGCGGCAGGCGGCTTGCTCGATCAGGCCTATGGCAGCCGGTAGCGCTTACAATCAAAAGAAGTGGAAAGCCGTCATCGCCGTCGGCATCGCCGGCTTTTTTCAATCTGGAGCCGGCATCACTTTGCCGGCGAAATCGACGCGGCCAATGTGAAAAACATTACGAAGAATCAACGCGTTTGTGCCTAACCTGTGTGGATGAATTGTTGTGCCAAACCGCCTAGCGCGGCCAAAACTGTCATGATTTGCACACAAACAACCGCCAGATGCAGGCGCTTGGGGTTTGATAAACTGAATCGGGCATGCTGACCAAAAAAGGCAAATATGGCCTCAAGGCTCTCGTGCATCTTTCCGGCCTGCCGGCTGGCCAGCTTGCATTCGTCAACGACATAGCGGTCGCAAACAACATCCCGAAGAAGTTCCTGGACGCCATTCTGGGCGAATTGCGCAATGCCGGCTTCGTCCAGAGCCGCAAGGGCAAGGAAGGCGGCTATCGCCTCGCCAGGCCCGCTTCCGAGATCAAGATCGGCCATGTCGTGCGCGTGCTCGACGGGCCGCTGGCGCCGATCCCTTGCGCCAGCCGCACGCAATATCAGCGCTGCGAGGACTGCGACGAGGCGACGTGCCAGGTCCGCCACATGATGCTGGAAGTGCGCCAGGCGATCGCCGAGGTGCTCGACAACCGCAGCCTCGCCGCCATGAGCGACGCCGACAACGACGATTTCCCGGTCGAACTCACGTCGCAGATCTGACCGCTCAGCCGCGCCGTCTCGCCGTTGGTTGTCTGTCCGCGACAGACGCTGTAAATCGTCTGACGGATGGATCAAGGTTTGGGGGTATCTAACGCATGAGGCTGCCTCGACTTGGCAAGTCCCGCAGGGCCAACCGGCAACCGTCATCCGCCAGCATCTATCATACCGAGATCATCGCCGACGTTGCAGTGCCGGAGCGCGGCGAGACCGTCCGCTTCTTCAGCCGCAAGCTCCTCCGCCCCGGCAAGTTGCGCAGCGTCTCCAACAAGGATCTGCGCGAAAGCCTGCTATCCATGTTCTATCTCGGGGTGGCGGCGGTGCTGCCGGTGGCCTGGTGGGCGCCGATCTGCGATTGGGTTTCGACGCTTCGACGCAAGCGTCATTTTCGCAAGGATTTCGCGCGGTATGACGTGGCGATCAAAGCGGTGCTTGGCGATGATGCCGACACGCGAAGCCTTTTCAGGGGACATCTCGCCGCCGCGCATCGCCGCCGTCTGATGCTTGCCGCTCATCTGGCGCCTGGCAGGCGCTGGTCGCCGGCGATCCGGCTGGAAGGCATCGACGGCTTGCGCGAGGCCTTGCAGCGCGGCCGCGGCGCCATCGTCTGGTGCGATCAGTTCGTCGCCCAGACCATCATGGGCAAGCGCGCCCTCTTCGAAGCCGGCATCGAAGCGCACCAGGTGAGCGTCAACTTCCACGGCTTTTCGGAAAGCAAATTCGGCCTGCATGTGATCAACAAGCCGCTGGTCGAGGTCGAAAACCGGTTTCTGAAGAGCCGCATCGTCTTTGAGCGCGCCGAAGCCTACCAGGTTACGGCGCGCATCCAGAAGGCGCTGAAGGAGAACGGAGTCGTGCTGATGACCAACACCATCCACGCGGGATCTACCTTCACCGAGAGCGCCATGGGCGAGCGTGGCTGGACCCACCTCGCCTCGGCGCCGGCGAATTTTGCGGCGCGCGCCGGCGCTGCGCTGTTTGGCATGTCGACCCTGGAGACAGTGCCCTTTCGCGAATACCGGGCGATCGTCAGTCCCGAACTGAAGCCCAACGCTGTCCAGCCTGCATCCCGGCCGGCAAAGGACGTGGCGGCAAAGAACCTCGTTCTGCAAGCGGCCTATATCCTGCTCAAGCGCGACCGGCTGCTGGAAGCGGTCAAACTGCATCCCGAGCAGATGATGGCCTGGTCCAGCGCCAACCGGCTCACCGGACAGCAGGATCAAGCCGCGATCGGCGCCGACGCCGCATAATGCATTTCCCCCAGACGCGCAGCGGTTTTGGGTCAACGACATGCATCAGAACGAAGACTGAAAAGTGCGTCGCCTGAACCTGTTCAGCTCGAGGGGCTTGAGCTCAGTGCTTGCTTAAGGATGGCGGCGACGCTCCGCGCGCCATCCGCCGTCACCGCCGGTTCGTCCGGCTCCGGTTCTTCCAGGGTCGCGAACTGGCTGTCGACCAGACTCGCCGGCATGAAATGGCCTTTGCGCCCCGACACCCGTCGCCGGGCAGTCTCGCGATCGATCTTCAGATAGAGGAAGACGATGCCCGGGCAAAAGCTGAGCAGCCGGTTCCGGTAGCTGCGCTTCAGCGCCGAACAGGCCGCCACCGGCTTGTGTCCCTCGCCGACGGAGGCTGCGATGCGCTCGCCGATGGCATCGAGCCAACCCTCGCGCAACGCATCCGTCAGCGGCTCGCCGCGCGCCATGCGCGCCACGTTTTTCGGCGGATGCAACCGGTCGCCCTCGATGAAGACCGCGCCCAGCGCCTCGGCCAGCGCTTCGCCCATCACCGTCTTGCCGCAGCCGGCGACCCCCATCACGACTATGGCCGGCGCTGACCGGATGTCGTTCAATGGAAACCTCCGACGGCTGTGACCTTACGATCCTTCATCCACAGTCAGCGGCTTGCCGGCGCACGGCCATAGAGCAAAAGCATGGCCACGATCACGACGCCGTAAATGATCTGCCGCCCCGCCTCCGGCATCTGCATGACCGACAGGATCGATTGCAGCAGCGTGATCAGGATCACGCCGGCGACGGTGCCAAGATATGAGCCGCGGCCGCCGAGGATCGAAGTGCCGCCCAGCACCACGGCGGCGATCGACGGCAACAGATAGGCGTCGCCCATCGACTGCGCCGCCTTCGATGCGTAGCCCGCGAGCAGGACGCCCCCGAAGGCCGAGAGCCCGCCGGAGACGGCAAAGGCAATCAGCACCACGCGGCGCGTGTCGATTCCGGAAAGATAGGCGGCGCGCTCACGGTTACCGATGCCGTAAACGACGCGGCCGAAGGAGGTGCGGGTCAGCACGAAAACCATTGCCGCCCCTATCAGCGCCCAGATGATCACCGCGTTCGGCACCCCCGGAATGGTGAAGCCGGTCGCAAGGTAGCGCATCGCCGCTGTCGCCGAATCCTGCGGCGAGAACCCGCCCGTATAGAC
>NZ_RZSV01000099.1:0-16294 GCF_004023205.1 Mesorhizobium sp. M1A.F.Ca.IN.020.03.2.1
CATCAGGCCCTTTTATTCTGCCGGTTGGCAACGAGATCGTCGACCACGGCGGGATCGGCGAGCGTCGAGGTGTCGCCCAGCGCGCCGTAATCGTCCTCGGCGATCTTGCGCAGGATGCGCCGCATGATCTTGCCTGAACGGGTCTTGGGCAGGCCCGGCGCGAACTGGATCTTGTCGGGCGTTGCGATGGCGCCGATCTCCTTGCGGACATGGGCGACAAGCTCCTTGCGCAGATCCTCGCTCGACGTCGTGCCGGACATCAGCGTGACGTAGCAGTAGATTCCCTGACCCTTGATATCGTGCGGATAGCCGACGACGGCGGCTTCCGAGACCTTGTCGTGGCTGACCAGCGCCGATTCAACTTCCGCCGTGCCCATGCGGTGGCCTGAAACGTTGATGACGTCGTCGACGCGGCCGGTGATCCAGTAGTAGCCGTCGGCGTCACGGCGGCAGCCGTCGCCGGTGAAGTATTTGCCCTTGTAAGTCGAGAAATAGGTCTGCACGAAACGGTCGTGATCGCCATAGACGGTGCGCATCTGGCCGGGCCAGGAATCGGTGATGCAGAGATTGCCGTCGGCCGCGCCTTCCAGCACCTTGCCTTCGCCATCGACCAGCTGCGGCTTGACGCCGAAGAAGGGCCGTGTCGCCGAGCCGGCCTTAAGGTCGGTGGCGCCCGGCAGCGGCGTGATCAGGATGCCGCCGGTCTCGGTCTGCCACCATGTGTCGACGATCGGCACCTTGGCGTTGCCGACGACGTTGAAATACCACTCCCAGGCTTCCGGATTGATCGGCTCGCCGACCGTGCCCAGCACGCGCAGCGACTTGCGCGAGGTCTTCTTCACATGGGAATCGCCGGCGCCCATCAGGGCGCGCAGCGCCGTCGGCGCGGTGTAGAAGATGTTGACCTGGTGCTTGTCCACGACTTCCCAGAAGCGCGACTGCGACGGGTAGTTCGGCACGCCCTCGAACATCAGCGTCGTGGCGCCGTTGGCCAAAGGGCCATAGACGATGTAGCTGTGGCCGGTGACCCAGCCGACATCGGCGGTGCACCAGTAGATGTCGCCGTCATGGTAATCGAAGACATACTGGTGCGTCATCGAAACATAGACGAGATAGCCGGCGGTGGTGTGCAGCACGCCCTTCGGCTTGCCGGTCGAGCCCGATGTGTAGAGGATGAACAGCGGGTCCTCCGCCTTCATCTTCTCGGGTTTGCAGTCGGCCTTAACGGTCGCGGCCTCATCGTGGTACCAGACGTCGCGGCCCGGCACCCAGCCGGTCTTGCCGCCGGTGCGTCGCACCACCACCACTTTTTCCACCTTGGTGCCGGCCTTGGCGGCGATGTCGATGGCCTTGTCGGTGTTGTCCTTCAGCGCAATCGGCTTGCCGCCGCGCAGGCCCTCGTCGGCGGTGATGACGATGGTCGACTTGCAGTCGTCGATGCGGCCGGCCAGCGCATCGGGCGAGAAGCCGCCGAAGACGACCGAATGGATGGCGCCGATACGCGTGCAGGCAAGCATCGCGTAAGCCGTTTCGGGAATCATCGGCATGTAGATGGTAACGCGGTCGCCCTTCTTGACGCCGTGCTTCTTCAGGACATTGGCGAAGCGGCAGACATGCGCATAGAGCTCGTTGTAGGTAATCTTCCTGTCATCGTAAGGGTTGTCGCCTTCCCAGATGATGGCGGTCTGGTTGCCGCGCTTCTTCAGATGCCGGTCGATGCAGTTGTAGGAAACATTGGTCTGGCCGTCCTCGAACCACTTGATCGAGACCTTGCCGTCGAAGGAAGTGTTCTTGACCTTGGTGAAGGGCTTGAACCAGTCGATGCGCTTGCCGTGCTTGCCCCAAAACTTGTCCGGGTTCTTCACGCTGTCGGCATACCATTTGAGATAGGTGTCGTTGTCGATCAGCGCGTTTTTCTTCCACGCCGGCTGGACGCGGTGGACATGGACATCGGACATTTTCTAGCTTTCCTCCGAAACCGTTCCGCCGGCTTGATGTGCCGACGGCATCACGGCGAAGCAGCCGTGAATTCGCGGCATTATTAACAGTTCCGCCGTGACGGCAACATTAGACGTTGGATTCGCGCGGCGGGATGACGCAGGGGCAAGTGCAAACGCCTGTCAGCACTCTCGCCTTAGGGCTGCTAACCATCTGTTTTTCCGATGGAAAACTTGGGTCTGATGTGCGAAAATCAATAGACGGTTAAGCAACGAGGCGCAGAGTTTCGCGTTGGGAGGAAAGGAGAATCAACTGAGGACGGCAATGCGCCATCATCTCGAAATGGACTTGATGCTCAGCGGCTATGGGCTGACCACAGCCAAGATCCTTTATCACTTCCCAGACCATCCCCATCTGCTGCAAAGCTATATCTGGCAGGATTACGACATCGCGCCGGAGTTTCCGGTGCTGATCCGCTTCATCGAATTCTGGAAGACCAAGCTCGACGGCCCGCTGCATTCGGTGACGTACACGCACCAGAAGCTGATCGCGCCGAACGAGTGGCGGAAAGTGGACGGGGAGTTCGTGCTGCACTGAGCGGCGCAGAGGTTCTCTGTACGTCGAATGTTTGGCGGAAACGCCCATCACTCGTCATCCGCGGGCTTGGTAGGAACGGCCCGGTTCGTTTCAAGCGCTGGCGGAAGCGTTATCGATCGATTGTCGGGTCGGTAACAAGATCGCTACCAGCGTCTCGAGGCGCTTAGCGACTGCCGAAAATCGCCGAGCCCAGCCTGACGCTGGTCGCGCCGAAGGCGATCGCGGTCTCGTAATCGCCGGACATGCCCATCGAGAGCATTGCGACGCCGGCCTCGCCAGCGATCTTTTCCAAAAGCGCGAAATGCGGACCGGGATTCTCGTCCGCCGGCGGGATGCACATGAGGCCCTCAATGGCGAGGCCGTGCACCTCGCGGCAGCGTTTGACGAAAGCGACGGCGTCGCGCGGCTCGATGCCGGCCTTCTGCGGCTCGGAACCGGTGTTGACCTGGACATAGAGTTTCGGCGCCCGGCCTTGCCTGGCGGTCTCCTTGGCAAGCTCGGCGGCGATCTTCTCGCGATCGACGGTCTCGATGACATCGAAAAGCGCCACCGCTTCCTTCGTCTTGTTGGATTGCAGCGGCCCGATCAGGTGCAGCTCGATGTCGGGAAACGCCGCTTTCAGCGCCGGCCATTTACCTTGAGCTTCCTGCACGCGGTTCTCGCCGAAAACACGCTGGCCCGCCTCGATGACCGGGCGGATATCTTCGGCCGCGAAGGTCTTCGAGACCGCAACCAGCATGACGGCGCCGGGCTCACGCTTTGCCTCGCGTTCGGCGCTTGCGATCTTCGCCTTGACCGCGCGAAGCTGTTCGACGGGGCTCGTCATGTCCATATCCTGCCCATAGTTTTAGCACCAACGCCGGATCGCCACAGTTGACGGGTCTGGCAATCCATGGTGAACACCGACATTGTCTCGGCTGCCGGCCTTGCCCAGCGCCGCGCACCCGCTTTTAAGTGAAAAACATCTGATGGCAACCGAACGATACAATCCGCGCACGTCAGAGCCCAAATGGCAGAAGGCCTGGGCCGAAAAGAAGCTGTTCGAGGCCAGGAACGAGGACCCGAAGCCGAAATACTACGTGCTCGAGATGTTCCCTTATCCCTCGGGGAAGATCCATATCGGCCACACCCGCAACTATACGATGGGCGACGTCGTCGCGCGCTACAAGCGGGCCAAGGGCTTCAACGTGCTGCACCCGATGGGTTGGGACGCCTTCGGCATGCCGGCCGAGAATGCCGCGATGCAGAACAAGGTCCATCCCAAGGACTGGACCTACGAAAACATCGCCGTCATGCGCGAGCAGCTCAAGATGATGGGCCTGTCGCTCGACTGGGCGCGGGAGTTCGCCACATGCGACGTCGACTACTATCACCGCCAGCAGATGCTGTTCCTCGACTTCGTCGAGAAGGGGCTGGTGACGCGCAAATCCTCCAAGGTCAACTGGGACCCGGCAGACATGACGGTGCTCGCCAACGAGCAGGTCATCGACGGCCGCGGCTGGCGCTCGGGCGCGCTGGTCGAGCAGCGCGAGTTGACGCAGTGGTTCTTCAAGATCACCGATTTCGCGCAGGACCTGCTGGATTCGCTCGGCCGTCTCGACGAATGGCCGGAGAAGGTCAAGCTGATGCAGCATAACTGGATCGGCCGCTCGGAAGGGCTGCTGATCCGCTGGCCGCTGGCGGCTGCAAGCTCTGCCAAGATCGGCGGCGACATGCACGAGCTGGAAGTCTACACGACCAGGCCGGACACCATCTTCGGCGCCTCCTTCATGGCGGTCGCGGCGGATCATCCGCTGGCCAAACAAGCCGCCGAGAACAATCCGGCGCTGGCCAAGTTCATCGACGAGGTCCGCCATATGGGCACCTCGGTGGCGGCGCTTGAGACGGCCGAAAAGAAGGGTTTCGATACCGGCATCCGCGTCGTCCATCCTTTCGACGACGGCTGGACGCTGCCTGTCTACGTCGCGAATTTCGTGCTGATGGAGTATGGCACGGGCGCCATCTTCGGCTGCCCGTCGGGCGATCAGCGCGACCTCGACTTCGCCAACAAATACGGCCTGCCGGTAGTCCCGGTAGTGATGCCGGAAGACGGCGACGCAAAAAGCTTCCAGATCACCGAGGAGGCCTATGTCGACGACGGCGTGATGATCAATTCGCGCTTCCTCGACGGCATGAAGCCGCAGCGCGCGTTCGACGAGGTGGCGAAGCTGCTCGAACAGAAGACGATCGGCGGCCGGCCGATGGCGGAGCGCAAGGTGAATTTCCGCCTGCGCGATTGGGGCATCTCGCGCCAGCGCTACTGGGGCTGCCCGATCCCGATGATCCACTGCGAGGCCTGCGGCGTGGTGCCGGTGCCGAAGGCCGATCTGCCGGTGAAACTGCCTGACGACATCGAGTTCGACCGTCCGGGCAATCCGCTCGATCGGCATCCGACATGGCGTCACGTGAAATGCCCGCAATGCGGGCGCGACGCGCGGCGCGAGACCGACACGATGGATACGTTCGTCGATTCGTCGTGGTATTTCGCGCGCTTCACCGCCCCCTGGGCGAACGAGCCGACCGAGCCGAAGGCGGCGGACGAGTGGCTGGCGGTGGACCAATATATCGGCGGCATCGAGCACGCGATCCTGCATCTGCTCTATTCGCGCTTCTTCACGCGTGCCATGCGCGAGACCGGCCATTTGAACCTCGCCGAGCCGTTCAAGGGCCTGTTCACGCAAGGCATGGTGGTGCACGAGACCTACCGCGTCGGCGGTCCGTCGACAAATGGGCGCTGGCTGTCGCCGAGCGAGGTCAGGATCGAGGATGCCGGCGGCAAGCGCCGCGCCATCGAGATCGCGACCGGCGAGGAAGCGTCGATCGGCGCGCTCGAGAAGATGTCGAAATCGAAGAAGAACACGGTGAGTCCGGAGGAGATCACCGACGGCTACGGAGCCGATACCGCGCGCTGGTTCATGCTGTCGGACTCGCCGCCGGAGCGCGACGTCGAATGGACCGACGAAGGTGCCGCCGGCGCGCATCGCTTCGTGCAGCGCGTCTGGCGCCTGGTGCAGATCGCGGCCGAACAGCTTGCCGACGTGAAGCCGGCCGCGGCGAGCGAAGGCGAGGCAGGTGCAGTTTCCAAGGCCGCGCACAAGATCCTTAAGGCGATCGGCGAGGACATCGAGAAGCTCGGCTTCAACCGAGCTATCGCCCGCATCTACGAGCTTGCCAATGCGCTGGCCGTGCCGCTCAACGACGTCGCCGAAGGCAAGGCTGACGCGGCGCTGAAGGGCGCCTGCCGCGAGGCCGTCGAGATCCTGGTGCATGTGATCGCGCCGGTGATGCCGCATCTGGCCGAGGAATGCTGGGAGGCGTTGGGCGGCACCGAGATGGTCGCCGAACGGCCGTGGCCTGCCTACGATCCGGCCCTGGTCGTCGACAACGAGATCATGCTGCCGGTGCAGGTCAACGGCAAGAAGCGCGGGGATTTGACAATTGCCCGCGACGCGGATCAAGGTGCCGTCGAAAAAGCGGTGCTGGCTCTCGACTTCGTGCAGAAAGCGCTCGATGGTAAAGCCCCGCGCAAGGTGATCATCGTCCCGCAGAGGATCGTCAATGTCGTTGCCTGATCCGGAAAAGTCACAGGCGGCGCGTTTGCTGCGTCGCGCTGCTCTCAGCGGCCTGATCGCCTCGCTGGCACTGGTCTCCGCCTGCACGGTGCGGCCGCTCTATTCCAGCGCGCCGCTCACCGCCGGCTCGCAGGTCGGGGCCGCCGCCGAGCTGGCGTCGATCTCGATCAAGCCGGTGAGCACGCGCCCTGCACAGCAGGTGCGCAACAACCTGATCTTCGCTTTCGGCCAGGGCTCGGGCGAGCCGTCATCGCCTGCCTATACGCTCGACCTCGGCGTCACCGAACTTGTCGAGTCGGCGGCCATCGTTCAGGTGCAGACCGAAGAGGACGAGCCGACGGCGGGCACCGTGACCCTCACCGCCAATTATGTGCTCAGAGACGCCGCGACCGGCACTGTGGTCGCGCTCGGCAAGCGCTCGATTCCTTCCTCCTTCGACCGGCCGCGCCAGGAGTTTGCGGCCTACCGGGCGCAGATCGACGCCGAGAACCGCGCCGCTCGCGAGCTCGCCGATCTGCTCAGGCTGGCGATCGCCCAGGACCTGGCCAAGAATGGCAAGAAGGCCTGAGCTGATCTCTGGGCGCCGCGCGCTATTCCCCTTCGATGCAACGAAAAGGCCAGGTTATCCCGGCCTTTTTATTGTCTGATCTCGGGCCTCAGCCAATCTTCTGGCCGGTCTTGGCCCAGTCGGCGAGGAAGGCGGAGAGGCCCTTGTCGGTGAGCGGATGGTTGACCAGCGCCTTCAACGTCGCCGGCGGCGCGGTCACGATATCGGCGCCGATCAAAGCCGCCTGCTTGACGTGGTTCACCGTACGCACGGAAGCGGTCAGGATCTCGGTCTTGAAATCGTAATTGTCGTAGATGGTGCGGATTTCCGAGATCAGCTCCATGCCGTCCGAGCCGGTGTCGTCGATGCGGCCGACGAAGGGCGAGATGAAGGAGGCGCCGGCCTTGGCGGCAAGCAGCGCCTGGTTGGCCGAGAAGCAGAGCGTGACGTTGACCATGCGGTTCATCTCGGTGCGGATCGTCTTGCAGGCCCTTAGCCCATCCAGCGTCAGCGGCACCTTGATGGCCACATTCGGCGCGATCTTGGCCAGCACCTCGGCCTCGGCCATCATCTCCTTGTACTCGGTCGCCACGACCTCGGCCGAGACCGGGCCTTCGACAATGTCGCAGATCTGCTTGGTGACCTCGGCGATCTTGCCGCCCGATTTCAGGATCAGCGACGGGTTGGTGGTGACGCCATCGAGCAGCCCCAGATCGTGCAGCTCCTTAATTTCCTTGATGTCAGCGGTGTCGACAAAAAACTTCATGGCTGTCTCCTTGGGGATTGCCTGACGCCGGCCAGGCAGATGCGGGGGTCCCCTTTGATCTAGAGCAAAGTCGGGGCAAGGTCACGCCCGATGATCGAAGATTCGCCCTTTGTCGCGGCCGCGCCGGTGCTGGTGCCGATGCCGGCCGAACGGCCCTACACTTATGCCGTGCCGCCAGGCATGCGCGTGGTGCCGGGCTCAATCGTGCGCGTGCCGCTGGGGCCGCGGCAGGTCGCCGGCATCGTCTGGGACGCCGTCGTCGAATCCGTCGATCCGAAAAAGCTGCGGCCGATCGAGGAGGTCTTCGACTGCCCGCCGATCGACAAGGCCATGCGCCGTTTCGTCGACTGGATCGCCCAATACACGCTTTCGGCGCCCGGCATGGTGGCGCGGATGTTGTTGAGGGCGCCGGAAGCTTTCGACCCGGAGCCGTGGATCGAAGGCCTGCAGCGCACGCTTGCCGAGCCCGACCGATTGACCGACGCGCGACGCCGCGTTTTGAAAACGGCCGAAGGCGGGCTTGCCTGGACGCGCTCCGGTCTCGCCCATGCGGCGGGTGTCTCCTCGACCGTCATCGATGGCTTGAGGGCACAAGGCGTGTTCGAGACGGTGATGATCCCGCCAAGGCCGGTGGTCGCCGCACCCGATCCCGGCCATGCTGTGCCGGAATTGATGCCGGACCAGAAGGCGGCGGCCGAGAAGCTGCGCGCGGCGATCGCCGCCGACGCCTTCAACGTCACCCTGCTCGACGGCGTCACCGGATCGGGCAAGACGGAAGTCTATTTCGAGGCGGTGGCGGCGGCGCTCGACAAGGGCAAGCAGGTGCTGATCCTGCTGCCGGAGATCGCGCTGACGCACGCTTTCCTCGAACGCTTCCAGAACCGCTTCGGCGCCAAACCGGCGGAGTGGCATTCGGACCTGCCGCCCCGGATGCGCGAACGCGTCTGGCGGCAGGTGGCGGAGGGTGGCGTGCGCGTCGTCGCCGGGGCGCGCTCGGCGCTGTTCTTGCCGTTCAAGGAGCTAGGCCTGATCGTCGTCGACGAGGAGCATGACCCGGCCTACAAGCAGGAAGACCGCGTCTTCTACAATGCGCGCGACATGGCGGTGGTGCGCGGCCATATCGGCGCTTTCCCGGTCGTGCTCGCCTCGGCGACGCCGTCGGTCGAGAGCCGCGTCAACGCCAGTCAGGGCCGCTACCAGCGCGCGGTGCTGTCGGCGCGTTTTGCCGAGGCGGCGCTCCCCGACCTGAAATCGATCGACATGCGGCGCGCGCCGCCGGCGCGCGGCGGCTTTCTGTCGCCTCTCCTTCTGGAGCAGATGGAGCGCACGCTGGAGAGACAAGAGCAGTCGCTGCTCTTCCTCAACCGGCGCGGCTATGCGCCGCTGACGCTCTGCCGCGTCTGCGGCCATCGCTTCGGCTGCCCGGTCTGCTCGGCCTGGCTGGTCGAGCATCGCTTTCGCGGCCAGCTCGTCTGCCATCATTGCGGCCACAATGAGCGGCGGCCGGAGGCCTGCCCGGAATGCGGCACGCTCGATCATCTGGTCGCCTGCGGGCCGGGCGTCGAGCGCATCGCCGAGGAAGTGGTGGCGCATTTCCCGGAAGCCCGCACGATCGTATTGTCGTCCGATCTCTTGGGCGGCGTGCGCCGGCTGCGGCTCGAGCTCGAGGCCGTCGCCAATGGCGAGGCCGATATCGTCGTCGGCACGCAGCTCGTCGCTAAGGGTCACAACTTCCCCGGCATGACGCTGGTCGGCGTGGTCGACGCCGATCTCGGCCTCGCCAATGGCGATCCGCGCGCCGCCGAGCGCACCTTCCAGCTGCTCAGCCAGGTGACCGGGCGCGCGGGCCGCACCGGCAAGAAGAGCCTCGGCCTGCTGCAGACCTACCAGCCCGACCATCCGGTGATGCGGGCGATCGTCTCCGGCGATTCGGAAGCCTTCTACGAGCGCGAAATCGCGGAGCGGGAGCGCGCCGCGCTGCCACCGTTCGGCCGGCTCGCCGGCATCATCGTCAGTGCCGCGACACGCGCCGAGGCCGAAACCCATGCGCGGGGCTTGCGGCGCGCGGCACCTACAGCCTCCGATCTCTTCGTGCTCGGACCGGCCGAGGCGCCGCTGTCGCTGATCGGCGGCCGCCACCGCTTCCGCTTGCTTGTCCAGGGCGGGCGGCGCGCGGACATGCAAGGGTTTATTCGAGCCATGCTGGCGGAGGGGCCGAAGCTGCGCGGCTCCGTCAGGGTGCAGGTCGACATCGACCCGCAGAGCTTCCTATAAGCGAGAAAGACAGTCCCAACGGAGTGCTCGCTTTATGAAAACCCTCGGCCTTATCGGCGGCATGAGCTGGGAATCGACGGCGATCTACTACCGACTGCTCAACGAGATCGTGCGCGAGCGGCTGGGCGGGCTGCATTCGGCCGAGCTGTTGCTCTGGTCGTTCGACTTCGCCGAGATCGCCGAACGCCAGCATGCCGGCGACTGGGACGGCGCCGGTGTCCTTCTGGTAAAAGCAGCGCGCAAGCTGGAGGCCGGCGGCGCCGAGGGCTTGATGATTTGCACCAACACGATGCACAAACTCGCCGACACGGTGCAAGCGGCCATCTCGATTCCCATTATCCATATCGCCGACGCAACTGGACACGCTGTTGTCGCCGCAGGCGTGAAGCGCCCGGCGCTGCTGGCGACACGCTTCACCATGGAACAGGATTTCTATAAAGGGCGGCTCGCCGACAAATACGGCCTGCAGCCGGTCGTGCCCGCCCAGGCCGGCCGCGACATGGTGCACCGGATTATCTATGATGAGCTCTGCCAAGGCGTCGTCAAAGCCGACTCGAAGTCCGCCTACGTCGAGGAAGTCGGCCGTCTGCGGCGCGACGAAAAGATCGACGGCCTCATCATGGGCTGCACCGAGATCACCATACTGATCGGCCAGGGCGATTTCGACATGCCGGTGTTCGACACCACGCGCATCCAGGCCGAGGCAGCGATCGACTTCGCATTGTCCTGATCGGGCGCTCTTCTGTCGCTTCTTCTCTTGCGGTCTTTTCAAATGTGCCGGCCGACATCTGGCGCGCGGATTTTCCTCGGCTAGAATGCCGGCAATTTCAGAACAAGACTTTACGAGGGGGATCAGATGGAGTTCGCGTTTCCGTGGCCGGCGAGCCAGGGCGAGTGGCTGGCATGGTCGAGCGCCGTCGTGACGCTGCTCATCGGCCTCGGCCTCTTCCTGGCGCCGAATCTCGCCTTCCGCATCCTGCGCCTGCAGGCAAAGCCGGAGAAAGCGGCGGCGATCGCCGAAGGGCGCGGCCGCATGTCGGGCTTTTATCTCGGCGTCAGCCTGTGCTGCATCCTGCTCGCACAGCCGCTGCTCTATATGGCGCTCGGCTTCTCATGGCTGTTCACCGCTTTCGGTCGGCTTTTGTCGATGATGTCGGACGGCGCCAATACACCTTTCAACTGGGCTTCCATCGTGGTTGAATTGGCCCTGGCGGCGCTGCCGCTTGCCTTCGCCTTCGGCTTCGTACCGTGAATTCGTGGCTAATCCGCCGCTCAGGCTCGGCCTTCGCCGTCTGATGCGACAAAAGTGCCTGAAACCATGCCGGACGATGCATTGCGGTCTCAAAAGGCCTGTGCTAGACGGCAATCGACTTTCGGCCGGGGATAGCGGAAGCCATCCCTCCGTGCTTGGAAAAATCGCAGTAAGGTCAAAGATTTAGCCAGAGTTTTCGCTCGCGCCAACAATCTGCGGCCTGTCAGACAAGAGAAAAGACGGTCCGTGGCCCAATCGTCATCGCCAATCTCAGCTGTCGCAGAGCGCTATGCAAGCTCGCTGTTCGAGCTCGCGCTGCAGGAAAATTCGGTCGCCCAGGTCGAGGCTGACCTCAACGATTTCGAGGCGATGCTCAATGGCAGCGCCGACCTTGCCCGGCTCATCAACAGCCCGGTGTTCTCCAGCGACGATCACGCCAAGGCGATCGGCGCGATCATCTCCAGAGCCAACATCACCGGCCTCGTCGGCAATTTCCTGCGCGTCGTCGCCCGCAACCGCCGCCTGTTCGCCGTGCCCGGCATGATCAAGGCGTTCCGCCAGATTGCCGCCGACCACCGTGGCGAGGCGTCCGCCGAAGTCACCTCCGCGCATGCGCTGACGGATGCGCAGCAGGCCGAACTCAAGGCGACGCTGACGGGAATCGCCGGCAAGGACGTGGCCATCGCCATGACCGTCGACCCGTCGCTGCTCGGCGGCCTGATCGTCAAGATGGGCTCGCGCCAGATCGATACGTCGCTCAAAACCAAACTCAATTCGCTCAAGCTTGCACTGAAAGAGGTCGGCTGATGGACATCCGCGCCGCGGAAATTTCCGCAATTCTGAAAGACCAGATCAAGAATTTCGGCAAGGAGGCCGAGGTCTCCGAAGTCGGCCAGGTTCTGTCCGTCGGTGACGGCATTGCCCGCGTCTACGGGCTCGACAACGTCCAGGCCGGCGAGATGGTCGAATTCCCGGGCGGCATCCGCGGCATGGCGCTGAACCTCGAAGCCGACAATGTCGGCGTCGTCATCTTCGGCAACGACCGCGACATCAAGGAAGGCGACACCGTCAAGCGCACCGGCGCCATCGTCGACGTTCCGGTCGGTCCCGGCCTGCTCGGCCGCGTGGTCGACGCGCTCGGCAATCCGATCGACGGCAAGGGCCCGATCCAGGCGACCGAACGCCGCCGCGTCGACGTCAAGGCGCCCGGCATCATTCCGCGCAAGTCGGTGCATGAGCCGATGTCGACCGGCCTCAAGGCCATCGACGCGCTGATCCCGGTCGGCCGCGGCCAGCGCGAACTGGTCATCGGCGACCGTCAGACCGGCAAGACCGCCATCATCCTCGACACGATGCTGAACCAGAAGTCGGTGCACGACAACGGCCCGGAGAAGGAGAAGCTCTACTGCGTCTACGTCGCCGTCGGCCAGAAGCGCTCGACCGTCGCGCAGTTCGTCAAGGTGCTGGAGGAGCGCGGCGCGCTCGACTACTCCATCATCATCGCCGCGACCGCGTCGGATCCGGCGCCGATGCAGTTCCTGGCGCCGTTCGCCGGCTGCACCATGGGCGAATATTTCCGCGACAACGGCATGCATGCCCTCATCAGCTATGACGATCTGTCGAAGCAGGCCGTCGCCTACCGCCAGATGTCGCTGCTGCTGCGCCGCCCGCCGGGCCGCGAAGCCTATCCGGGCGACGTGTTCTACCTGCATTCGCGCCTGCTGGAGCGCGCCGCGAAGCTCAACGACGATAATGGCAACGGCTCGCTGACCGCGCTGCCGATCATCGAGACGCAGGCCAACGACGTGTCGGCCTACATCCCGACCAACGTGATCTCGATCACCGACGGTCAGATCTTCCTCGAGACCAACCTGTTCTTCCAAGGCATCCGCCCGGCGGTGAACGTCGGTCTGTCGGTGTCGCGCGTCGGCTCCTCGGCGCAGGTCAAGGCGATGAAGCAGGTCGCCGGCTCGATCAAGGGCGAACTCGCGCAGTACCGTGAAATGGCGGCCTTCGCGCAGTTCGGCTCCGACCTCGACGCCGCCACGCAGCGTCTGCTCAATCGCGGTTCGCGCCTGACGGAGCTCCTGAAGCAGCCGCAGTTCTCGCCGCTCAAGACCGAAGAGCAGGTCGCGGTGATCTTCGCCGGCGTCAATGGCTATCTCGACAAGCTGGCGCTGAATCAGGTCGGCAAGTTCGAGCATGGCCTGCTCAGTCACATGCGCTCGGCCGGCAAGGACGTGCTCGACGGCATCCGCAAAGAGAAGGCGCTGTCGGACGACCTGCGCGGCAAGCTCAAGGCCGAGATCGACGCCTTCGCCAAGACCTTCGCTTAACGAGCAGCCGGACGCACGGGATCAGGTTTGAAGCATGCCTTCATTAAAAGACCTTCGTAACCGTATCGCCTCGGTCAAGGCGACGCAGAAGATCACCAAGGCGATGCAGATGGTCGCCGCGGCGAAGCTGCGTCGCGCGCAGGAAGCGGCCGAAGCTGCGCGTCCCTATTCCGAGCGGATGGGGGCGGTGCTGGCCAACATCACCCAGGCGATCGGCGGCGGCGGCGATGCCCCGGCGCTGATGACCGGCACCGGCAGGGACGACGTGCATCTGCTCATCGTCTGCACCGCCGAGCGCGGCCTGTGCGGCGGCTTCAACTCCCAGATCGCGCGCCTGGCCCGCGAGCATATTCGTAAGCTTCTCGCCGACGGCAAGCAGATCAAGATCATCTGCGTCGGCAAGAAGGGTTTTGACATCCTGCGCCGCGAGTGCGGCTCGCTGATCCTCGAGCGCGTCGACTTGCGCGAGGTCAAGACGCTCGGCTTCGTCAATGCCGATGCGATTGCGCGCAAGGTGATCAACCTGTTCAACCAGGGCGGCTTCGACGTCTGCACGCTGTTCTATTCGCAGTTCAAGTCGGTGATCAGCCAGATTCCGACGGCGCAGCAGATCATCCCGGCGGCCCCGGCTTCCGCCGCTGCCGAGACGAGCAACGGCGCCACGGCCGTCTACGAATACGAGCCGGAGCCGGGCGAGATCCTCTCCGACCTCATCCCGCGCAACATCGCGGTGCAGATCTTCCGCGCGCTGCTGGAAAACGCGGCTGGCGAGATGGGCGCCAAGATGAGCGCGATGGACAATGCGACGCGCAACGCCGGCGACATGATCAACAGGCTGTCGATCACCTACAATCGCCAGCGGCAGGCGCAGATCACCAAGGAACTCATCGAAATCATTTCGGGCGCCGAGGCGCTCTAGACGCGCCCCGCCGCCGAGGCCATCGACCTCGCGGCAGAAGGCGTGAGCAACAGACAGACGAAAAGGGCAAAGACGATGGCGAAAGCAGCTACCCCGAAGACCGCCGCCAAGGCGGCACCGGCCCCCAAGGCGGCAAAGGCTCCGGCAGCAGCCGCGAATGCCGCTCCGGCCAAGAAGGCGGCCGCTCCGGCCAAGGCAGCGGCTCCGGCGAAGGCGGCCAGCGTTGCGGCGAAGCGGGTCGGCGCCGCCGGCAAGGTGCGCCAGGTCATCGGCGCCGTCGTCGACGTCCAGTTCGAAGATCATCTCCCGGCCATTCTGAATGCGCTGGAAACCGACAATGTCGGCAACCGCCTCGTCCTCGAAGTCGCCCAGCATCTCGGCGAGAACACCGTGCGCTGCATCGCCATGGACTCGACCGAAGGTCTCGTGCGCGGCCAGGATGTCTATGACACCGGCGGACCGATTTCGGTGCCGGTCGGCCCGGGCATGCTCGGCCGCATCATCAACGTCATCGGCGAGCCGGTCGACGAGGCCGGCCCCGTCGACGCCGTCGAAATGCGCGCCATCCACCAGCCGGCTCCGGCCTATGTCGACCAGTCGACAGAAGCGCAGATCCTGGTCACCGGCATCAAGGTTCTCGACCTGCTGGCGCCTTATGCCCGCGGCGGCAAGATCGGCCTGTTCGGCGGCGCCGGCGTCGGCAAGACCGTGCTGATCCAGGAGCTGATCAACAACGTCGCCAAGGCCCACGGCGGCTTCTCGGTGTTCGCCGGCGTCGGCGAGCGCACCCGCGAAGGCAACGACCTCTATCACGAGTTCATCGAATCGGGCGTCAACAAGAAGGGCGGCGGCCAGGGCTCGAAGGCCGCGCTGGTCTACGGCCAGATGAACGAGCCGCCGGGCGCGCGCGCCCGCGTCGGCCTGACCGGCCTCACCGTCGCCGAGTATTTCCGCGACCAGGGCCAGGACGTGCTGTTCTTCGTCGACAACATCTTCCGCTTCACCCAGGCGGGCTCGGAAGTGTCGGCGCTGCTCGGCCGCATCCCCTCGGCCGTGGGCTATCAGCCGACGCTCGCCACCGACATGGGCGCGCTGCAGGAGCGCATCACGACCACGACCAAGGGCTCGATCACCTCGGTGCAGGCAATCTACGTTCCGGCCGACGACTTGACCGACCCGGCGCCGGCCACCTCCTTCGCCCACCTCGACGCCACGACCGTGCTCAACCGCGCGATCTCGGAAAAGGGCATCTACCCGGCCGTTGATCCGCTCGATTCGACCTCGCGTATGCTCGACCCGATGGTTGTCGGCGAGGAGCACTACCAGGTCGCCCGCCAGGTGCAGTCGATCCTGCAGCGCTACAAGTCGCTGCAGGACATCATCGCCATCCTTGGCATGGACGAGCTGTCGGAAGAGGACAAGCAGACCGTTGCCCGCGCCCGCAAGATCGAGCGCTTCCTGTCGCAGCCGTTCTTCGTCGCCGAAGTGTTCACGGGCTCGCCCGGCAAGCTGGTCGACCTTGCCGACACCATCAAGGGCTTCAAGGGCCTCTGCGCCGGCGATTACGACCATCTGCCCGAAGCCGCCTTCTACATGGTCGGCGGCATTGAGGAAGCGGTCGAGAAGGCGCAGCGCCTGGCGGCTGAAGCGGCGTAAAGAAGCGAATAGCGAATAGGGAGTAGCGAATAGGGATCAGTGGGCCGGCCGAGTTTTTCACTACTCGCTACTCGCTATTCCTACTCGCTAGATTGGCATGGCTGAAGCTTTCAAGTTCGAATTGGTCTCGCCGGAGCGGCTGCTCGTTTCCGAGCAGGTCGAGTCCGTCGTCATCCCGGGCGCCGAAGGCGAGATGACCGTGATGGCGCAGCACGCTCCGGTCATGACCACGATCAAGCCCGGCGTCGTCACGGTGAAAACCGCGGCGGGCAAGGAAGAGCGCTACGTCGTGTTCGGCGGCTTCGCCGACATCCTGCCCTCCGGCTGCACGCTGCTGGCCGAATCGGCGGTCGCCGTCGGCGCCATCGACCGCGCTCGCCCCGCCCCCCGCATCCAGG
>NZ_RZSV01000099.1:16304-20299 GCF_004023205.1 Mesorhizobium sp. M1A.F.Ca.IN.020.03.2.1
CATCGACCGCGCTGACCTCGCCCGCCGCATCCAGGAAGCCAGGGAAGACGCCGCCGACGCCAAGGACGACGAGGCCCGCAGCAAGGCCGAGCAGTTTCTCAGCCAGCTCACCACGTTGGAAGGCGCGCTGCTGCCGGCCTGACGGCGGCCTCTTACGATGGACTGAAAGAGAGCGGGCTTGCCCCGGGGCTTGCCCCGCTTTTTTGTTTGCCCCGTTTTCTCGTTTTCTCGTTTGGGAGACGGTCCGCCCTGCTTGTCAGGGTGTCGTGCCGTTTCATGCAAACGGCGAGCCGCTCTAATCTCGTCAGCAAGGCAGTGCGCCTGTTCTGAAACTCGAACGGGGGCCGACTATGCCACACGGCAGGTCGTGAACGGTCGGGCGAGTAGTCGGTACAGACGCGCTACTCGGCCAGCTGGGGCGGTTCTTTGCCGATGCCGATCGCCGCGAGAGCCAGCTTCGGACCGCCTTGCTTGAAATGGACGAGATGAGTGGCGACAGACTCGATCAACTTCTGTCGCTCCGGATGAGCTTTGGCAAAGCCGGCGAGGTCGAACACGGCCTCCGTCATCTCCGCCGTCGGCAGAATCCGGGCGAAGATGTCGCTGAGGGCGGTATCGAGTGGATCGGTGAAATGGCCCTCCGGCAAGCTGCCACCGCGCGCGGCGCATGCGGCGATCCAGGCGGCGACCACCAGCGTCAGGTGTACGAACTCGGTCCCGGCTTCGAGGCATTCGATGGCTGACGCGACGATGCGCTGCGGCAGTTTCTGGCTGCCGTCATTGGCGATCTGCGCCGTGCGATGGGCAAGCGCGGTGTTGGAGAAGCGCTGGGCGAGCTCGGCCGTGTAGGCGGCCGTATCGAGACCTGCATCCTGGGGCAGCGTCGGCACGGCTTCGGCCCACAATGCGTCGACAAACCGTCGGATCGACGGGTCGGCGAAGGCGCGGTCGACGGTGGCGTGGCCGCTGAGCAGGCCAAGATAGGCGATGCCGGAATGCGCGCCGTTGAGCAGCCTCAGCTTCATGTCCTCGAAGGGACCGACATCCTCGACCATGGTGACGCCGAATTTCTCCCAGGCCGGCCGCCCGGTGGGGAAACGATCCTCAATCACCCATTGCCGGAACGGCTCGGTCATCACCGGCCAGGCATCCTCGAGACCAAGCTCGCCGGCGATGCGCGCCCGGTCGGCGTCGGTGGTCGCAGGCACGATGCGGTCGACCATGGAAGACGGGAAGGCCACTTCGTTGGCGACATGGCTGGCGAGTTCGGCATCGCCCTGTCGAGCGAGCCCGGCATCGCCCTGTCGAGCGAGCCCGGCATCGCCCTGTCGAGCGAGCCGTAAGTCGCGCAGTTTCGCGAACTCGATCAGCAGGCGGTGCAGCGTGGCGCCGTTGGCCGGAAGGTTGTCGCAGCACAGCACCGTGAAGGGCGGCGTGCCGGCGGCGCGGCGGCGCGCAAGCGCCTCGGCCAGGAAACCATGCGCCGTCTTCGGCGATCCAGGGTTTCCCAGATCGTGGACGATGTCGGGATGAGTTTCGTCGAGCCTGCCGTCGGCGGCCCTTAGATAGGCCTTTTCGGTGATGGTCAGCGTGACGATGCGGGTGCGCGGATCGGTGAGCGCGGTAAGCACAGCGTCCGGATCTTCGGGCGCCACCAGCAACGACAGGATCGAGCCGATGATCTGCAACTGCTCGCCGGCGCTTTCCCTCACCGCCAGTGTGTAAAGCCCGTCCTGCGGCGACAGCGCATCGCGTGTATCGGGACTGCGCAGCGAGACGCCAATGATGCCCCAACCCGTATCGCCATCCGCCAGGCAGGCGTCGACATAGGCCGCCTGATGAGCGCGATGGAAGGCGCCGACGCCGAGATGGACGATGCCGGGCGTCACGGCGCCGCGATCGTAGCGGGGTACGGCGATTGCGCCCGGCAGCTGCGCGATCGAGGCGTTCGACAGACGGCTGTTCATTGGGTTTGAAGTCTCCGATCGGCGCGTCGAGCCTGGCAGGAATGGCGGCAGCGGCGTAGCCCCCGCCGCTGCCCGGTACAATGGCCGGGCCTTATGCAAAAGTCATCATACAACTGGCTGGTTTTTGTATGTTGGCAATGTGTTTGCTAATCCACCAATGGGGCAGCCTGGGAGGAGCGAAGTGGCTGCATTGACTGATCCGGACCTGTTGTTCGCGCCGGAAACGCGAACGCTGGCTCGCGCCCTTCATGCAGGGGTCAAGGACCTGCCGATCGTCAGCCCGCATGGCCACACGGACCCGCGCTGGTATGCGCTCAACGAGCCCTTTCCCGACCCCGCGCAGCTCCTGATCGTCCCGGACCACTACATTTTCCGCATGCTGTTCAGCCAGGGCGTGCCGCTGGAAAAGCTCGGCGTGCCGACGCTCGACGGAGCGCCGGTCGAGACCGACGGCAGAACGATCTGGCGGCGCTTTGCCGAGCATTACTATCTCTTCCGCGGCACGCCGACCCGGCTCTGGCTCGACCATGTGTTCGAGCACCTGTTCGGCATCGACGAACCGCTCAACGCCAGCACCGCTGATCGGTGCTATGACACGATCGCGGCGCTGCTTCAGCGCGTCGACTATCGGCCGCGGGCGCTGTTCGAGCGGTTCAACATCGAGGTGATCGCCACCACCGAAGGCGCGCTCGACGATCTCAAATGGCATCGCATGATCCGTGACAGCGGTTGGCAGGGCCGTGTCGTTACCGCCTATCGGCCGGACGCCGTGGTCGATCCCGACTTCGAAGGTTTCCTGGCCAATCTCGATCGCCTGGGCGAAATCACCGGATGCGACACCGGCACATGGGCCGGCTATCTCGAGGCGCACCGAAAACGCCGCGCCTATTTCAAGGAATTCGGCGCCACCTCGTCCGATCACGGCCATCCGACCGCCGACACCGCCAATCTTTCCGACACCGCGGCGCAGGAGCTGTTCGACAGCATCCGCCGCGGCTCGGAGGACGAGCGCGAGCGAAAACTGTTTCGTGCCCAGATGCTGACCGAGATGGCCAAGATGAGCCGCGACGACGGGCTGGTGATGCAGATCCATCCCGGGTCGTGGCGCAATCATTCGCCGGCTGTTTTCCAGAAATTCGGCCGAGACAAGGGCTTCGATATCCCGACCCGGACCGATTATGTGACGGCGCTGAAGCCGCTGCTCGACTGCGTCGGGCTGGAGCGAGACCTGACGATCATCCTGTTCACGCTCGTCGAGACGAGCTATGGGCGCGAGTTGGCGCCGCTCGCCGGCGTCTATCCGGCGCTGAAGCTTGGGCCGGCCTGGTGGTTCCACGACAGCCCGGAAGGCATGCGCCGCTTCCGCGAGATGACCACCGAGACGGCGGGCTTCTACAATACGGTCGGCTTCAACGACGACACGCGCGCCTTTCCATCGATCCCGGCGCGCCACGACGTCGCGCGGCGTGTCGACTGCGCCTTCCTGGCGCGGCTCGTCGCCGAACATCGGCTTCGCGAGGAGGAAGCGTATGAGCTGGCGCGCGAGCTTGCCTACACGCTTGCCAAGAAGGCGTACCGGCTCTGAGCCGGTCGCCAGGATTTGAGAGGCATGAAGTTCCGCATCATCCAATCGGACGTCTTCGTCGAACATGGTCGGCAAGATCACGGTCTGGGAAGCGATGCGCTCGATCTGGTCATTCTACGGCGCGGGTATCGTGGTTCTGGCGCTGGTGACGTATATTCCCGCGATCTCGCTGTGGTTGCCAAGTGTCTTCAAGTAGGCGTCCTCAAATAGGGCGTTCAGATAGAGGAGTGCGACGGTGGCCGGGCCCACGACGGATCTCAGGGTCGAACGGAAGCCGAAGCTGTCGGAAACGGTGGTCGCGGCGATCCGCAAGCAGCTGTTGGCGGGCGAGATCCCGCCCGGGCACAAGCTGCCGACCGAAGGACAGCTCACGGAAACCTTCGGCGTCAGCCGCACCGTCATTCGCGAGGCGCTGGCAAAGCTTGCCGCCGACGGTCTCGTCG
>NZ_RZSV01000009.1:0-54590 GCF_004023205.1 Mesorhizobium sp. M1A.F.Ca.IN.020.03.2.1
GGCGAGCAGCGCGCGCATCGCCCATTTCTCCGCGCGCGTCGCCGGCATCTCGCGGATGTGAAAGGTCTTGCCCTGGTCACGGCCGTCATCGGCGATCGTGACGTCGATCTCTTTACGCATGGATTACCTCAGTTCGGGACGCTTTGGACGCTCTGCCAGCGGATCGCGAAACGGCGCGGCTGCAAGATCTTGGCCGCCGCCGGCATCGGCGGCAGGCTCACCAGGAAGCCCTTGGTCGAGATGTAGGAGCGGCCGAGCGACGGCAGCGTGGTCGAGCCGTTGGCCGTGTAGACGTCCTTGGCCTGCACCTGCGTCGCAGCCCAGGTTTCGAAGAAGGCGATCGACGGGGAATCGGCCTGCAACACGAACGTCTGGTTGATCGGGTTGTAGACGAAGCCGCCGGACAGGATGCCGTCGACGCCCATGGCGGTCTCCACCTGGTCGACACTGTCCATGTCGTAGATGTTGTCAGTGGCGAAGCCCTGGAGTTGAACCGGGGTCGGAAAGAGGTTCGGCACGGCAAGGGTAATGACCGCGTTCGCGGCGGTTAGGGTCGACATGGTCTGGCTCCTGACGGGTGGATTGGTTGCCGCTTACTGGACGAGGGTCGAGGTCAGCTCGATCTGCTGCACGGACTCGCCGTCCATGTACCGGAAGTTGATCGGCGGGCTCTGGCGGGCCTGGCGCACCTGCGGGGTGGCGTCCTTGACCTGGAGATACCAGCCTTGCAGCTCAAGGGTGTCGCTCGCCTTGACGCCGGCGGCCGAGTTGATCTGCGCGATCTGGAGCGCCGACAGCGTCACGCCGGCGCGGATGGCACCGAAATTCAGCGCCTGGTTGATCGGGTCGAGGCAGGCCGCCTTGATCAGCTCATAGCCGGCCGCGTTATACGGAACCGAGTTGATGTTCTGGATCAGCTCCATGAGGGAGAGCTGGAGCTGGTTGTTCAGCCAAATCTGGTTGATGTAGCTGTCCAGCCATTCGAACTCGCCCGACACCGTGCCGTTCTGGAACTCCAGGAACTGCTGCGCGGCCGTCGCGTAGGCGCCGTAGAAGTTATAGCCGTTGGCGATGAGGTTGCTCGCCACAGTCGCGGTGGTGACGCCTGCCACCAGGCCATCCTGCCCCCGGAATGCGAAGGTGATGCGGCCGTTGGTCTGCTGGAAGTCGATCGAGGCCGCCGCGCCGCAGATGAAGGCCGCGATCTGCGCGGGCGTCGTGATGCCGCCGGCGGGATGGTAGATGGCGCAGGTGCCGTCGAGATTGGCGCTCGCGATGATGTTGCCGAAGCTCGACGTCGCATCGTTGCCTTCGGTGGGAGTGATGTCCGTATCCCACGCGATGTAGGCATAGCGCTTGTTGGTGTTGTTGACCCACTCGGCAAAGGCCTGCTTCTGCACGCTGCCCGAACCGCCATCGGGATCGAAGATCGTCATGAACGTCGCCCAATTCTGGGTGAGCTGGGTGATCCCGGCCATGAACGCGGCAGGCGTCGTTCCATCGGCGCCCTGAGAGAGCGTCGCGCCGGTCGCCTGGGTCAGGAAGAGCCCCGCCGCGACCGAGCCGGTGGCGAAGGCTGCGGACGACGCCGCGCCGGCGATGGCGGAGGTGATGACGAAGCCGCCAGAGACTGAGTCATAGCTGACGTCCAGCGGCGTAGCCGACGCCGTGATTGCGCCGCTCGCCACCGTCTGGGTTTTGTCGACGAAGTATGTGCCGGTAAGGCCCTCGCCGCTGCCAAGCTGCACGATGCGCGTGCCAGCCGTCACCCCTGCACCGGCAAGCGTCTGGCCGACGGCCAGGGTGCCGCTTGCGAGCGCAGTGACCGTGAGGGTGCCATAGGTCGCGGAGACCGCAGTGCTGGCGACAACCTGCTCGATCGACACGGCATACTCGCCGATGCCGCCGGGCGTTCCCGAGAGCTGGTCGGTGATCTGCGTGCCGGCCGAGACGCCGGCGCCGGAGAGCGCCGCGCCTGCGACCAGAACCCCCGACGTCACGCCGGTCACATACATGACGTTGCCGGCGATGGAGGCGGTCACAGCTGCCGTTGCAGGGGCAATTGCCCCTGTCACGGCGGCCGCCTGCGGAGGAGCGGAGTTCAGGTCGGTCTGGATCAGCGCCGCGGCGGCCGAGAAGCTGTTTGCGCTCGATAGATCGATCGCGTTCGCGGTGCGCACATAGCCATCGACGTTGACGCTGAGCGTGCCGCTCAAAGCCTGGAGCTGCGCCAGCGAGAGCTGGTCGGCCTTTCCGCCTTGCAGATAGGCCGCGACCGACGCGGACGCATACTGCGCGAAAAGGATCGTGGCCGGCTTCTGGGTCGAGTTGTTGAAGCCGTTGAAATAGACCGCCGCGATCTCGGCCTCTTCCGAGGACGGGCCGAAGAAGTTCGACACCGACACACCGTCGTTCGGAAACGAGAGCACCTGCCCAATCGGGACGCGGGTGTTTTGGGTCAGCACGAGGCCGTTCATCACGAGCGCGTTGCCGCCCGCGTTGAGAACGTTCGGAATGACGTTCACAAGCTGCGAGGCCGGGATGGTCGTCATGGACCAGATCCTTTCTGTTTGAGGGGTCAGGCCGGGAAAGTCGCTTCGACGTTGACGACGTCGATCACGGCTTGGTCGGCGAATTGCTGTAGCAGGCCGATTGCCTGGTTGGCCTGCAGATGCACGTCGACGACGTAGCGGGTCTCGTATTGCTGCTCGCCGTTGAAGAACGGGACCTGCTTGGGATCGTCGGCATAGAGGGGAGCGCCATCCATGCCGGCATCCGCGAAATACCGTGTCGCCCGCTCATCGCGGATCAGCGTGGCGATCGTCTGCGCCATGTCGGAAGCGCCGCCATCCGAGGCGCTGTGCACGTCGAGTTGGATGACGACGTCGGTCGGCTGCATGATTGTCTCGGCGCCGCTCGAGAGCGTCTGCGCGGCCAGGGTCTGCGCCGGCGTGACAGCGTAGGATCCAATGCCGCCCGGCGTGCCGCTCGCCTGCTCGCTGATGAGCGTGCCGGCAGTCACCTGTGTTCCGAAGACGGTCGCCCCCACCAGCAGCGCGCCGAACGCGACCTGAGTGACGGTCATCACCGTATCCGCGATCGAGGCCTCGAACGCGCAGTCCTGATAGGTGTCGACGTTCGTCGAGAGGCGACCGCGGCGGCTCACCGTCATTGCGACGAAGTCGCCAGCCGGCTCCGGGACGCGGTTGTCTTGCGCCGAGATCACCTCGACGCCGGCGGGCAGGTATTGCAGCAGAAAGCCGCGCAGGACCGTCTGGATGCCAGACTGGCTGGGGACCGGGCCGCTCATCAGACGCTGGTGCCGATCCCGCGCACCGTGGCCTCGCCGGCGCCGACCGGCTGGCACCACACCTGGTCGCCGGCCGCGAGCGGGAACGGAACGAGGCTCTGGGAGAGCAGGACGCAATTCGAGGCATCCGCCGCCGGCTGGCTGTCCGCGATCGCTGCCAACACGCCGCCTATGCTGGTCACCTGCAACAGCGCCGATGAATAGTTGGCGCCGTCGGCGACCTTAGTCCACTGGCCGGCAGGGCATGGCACCGTGAAGGTTCCGTTCGCCATATCAGGCTCCATCCATTTGTAGGGTCAGGGCACACTTGCACCAGTCGGGCCAGGACTCGAGCACGAGTGCCACGAGCCATGTGTTGCCTTCCGGGAAGGTGCCGGCGGGGAAGACGAAAAGATCGCCGCCGACTTGCAGCTCGCGCACCACGCCGAGGGCCGAACCGTTCAAATAGACGGCGCGGCGCACGCCCTGAATGCTGAGACCGTCGAGCAGCTGCAGATCGTTGTAGGTAAGCGACTGCGCCTGCAGAGAGACGCCAGGCACGTCGACAAAGCTCGGCGTGCGCGTGCCGTCGACCGCCGTGGTGTAGCCGCTGGACCGTTTCAGCGTAGCGGTCACGAACGGGTTGACCGTGCCGATGGCCGCCGAAACGATCCCGTGCAGGTTCATGTTCGGTCAGCCGACGCGGTAGACCGTGAAGGTGCCGGCGCCCGTGTTGCGGAAGCGCAAGATGCCGCTCGACGGGATCGTGGCGCTGCTGTGCGCCGGGAAGTCCATCGAACCGACCAGCGTCATGCCGGCGTTGGTGGTGATGGTCGCATCCTCGGCATCGACGATGGAGGTGTTGATCACCGAGACGTCGAAGGAGTCGTTGGCCTGGAAGTCGGCCGGCAGTGCTGCCTGGAGCGCGGCACCGGTCGGGAGCTGCTGCACTGAGGCCGCGCCTACGCCCTGTTGGATGGTGATGATGCCGGCGAGCAGATCGGCCGGCGCCAGCGTGCCTGAGACGGTGTGCGCTGCCGGCGCGCCCTGGGTGCTGCCGACCTGTGCGGAGGAGGTCCAGATGGCAGCGCCGGCGGTCGCATCGACGCAGACAAAGGCGGTGTCGGTCGCGGTGTTCACCCAGGCCGAGCCGACCTGATAACCCTCGCTCGCGTCGTCGGTGGCGGCCGGATCGGTCACGGCCGAGAAATTGTTCTTGAATGCCAGGTCGGCTGGAATGTCGCCGACGTTGCTCGAAAAAAGGACGGCCCTCATCTTAGTGGTCTCCGGGTTCAGGGTTTCTTGACGGCATAGTCGACCGACGCCAGCATGTGGCCGGTGTCGACGAGCTGCTTGTCGTTGCCCTTGCGGGCGATGGTGGCGGGCTGCAGCGGCGGGCCGTCATAGGCGGTGATCGCCGCCTGCAACTGGCCCTTGATGGCCTCGCCCGTCTGGCCCAGCGTCTTTTCGGCGTCGTAGCCGTTCGCGACCAGGAGATTGCCCACGGCGTCGGGCCATTCGGGGCTCTTGTCGTCGATCATGCCCCGGAAGAACGGGCGGGGCGCCGTGTCGCGGGTCCCAAATTCATTCAGCGCCGCTACCAGCGGGACGGAGGTACCGTCGGGATAGGTCGCACCCTCCGGGAATCCGACGTCGACCGACACGGCGTTCTGGAGGCTCTTGGCGATCTCGGCCAGCTTCGCGGCGAGCTTGTCGCCGCCGGAGAGCTTCACCATCGCTTTACGCGCTGGGTGCGCTCTGATCGGCGGGCTGATCGGCGGCTTTCGCCTTTGCCTTCGCCTTTGCATCAACAGCAGGATCGGCCGGGCCGGTTGCTCTCGTGGCACCAGTTGCGCTGACGTCGGCCGCAGCGCCGGTCGCTCCGCTGTCGACGGCCGCGCCGGTGGCACCAGTGGTCGCGCCCGTCGCGCCGGCGGCGCCGGTTGCGCCTGCCGCGCCATCTGCGGCCGCCGTGGAGGTGGCGGGCGTCTCCTGCGCATCCACAAGAGGAGCCGGCGAAGCGAGGCGCAGGCTGCGCTCAAGCGTCTGGATGCGATCTTCGGCGTGCTGACGGAAGGCACGAAACTCGCGCATCAATTGCTGGAGGAGGTCCATGGGTGATGTCCTTTACTGGTTGAGCCACGGGTTGAAGACGCGGCGCGGGCCGGGGATGTAGCGCATGGTCCGGTAGGCGGCGGTGGCCTGCCAGTAAGCCGCGCCGAATTGGGTTTGCATGAACCAGGCGTTGTTGGGCGTCACGGGGAAGTCGGCCTGCACCGACACGCTGCCCTCGGCAGCATTCGAGACGCGTCCTACGATCCCGCCCGGCGCTTGACCGTTCGCGCCGTACATGAGCTGGCAAATGTGCGCGACCATCAGGTTGAGCAGCGTGGTCTGCGTCTCGGTCTTGGTGACGGGGCCGCCGCCGTCATTGCGGCAGTAGAGCGTCGCAACCGGGAGCGCGCCCTGCAAAACCTGCGGCTGGCTGAGCGTTGCGAACTGAGGGTAGATCGCGATGAAGTTCGCGAAGCTGAACTCGACGATAACGCCCATGGCGAACCTCCCTGGGGGTTGCGTGTCAGGCCGCGGCATCCGCCTTGTAGGCCTGGATGCCACGCGGCAGGTTGTGGGGATCGATCGGCTCGAGTCCCGACTTCTGCGCCTCATGCTCCTTGATGAAGCCCTCGACTATGTCAGTCTCGGTATGGGCCCAGACGAGGTTGTTCCTGACCGCGTCGAGGTCCTTGTTCTGCTCGAGCCACTTCTTGAAGAAATCAGCATCGACGCCATAGGTCAGGGCGTAGTCGCTGTCCTGGGCCATCGGGGCGGGCTCCTTGCGGCGGTCGAAGCGGCGCAGGTAGCCTTTCAGGACAACGGGCTCGCCGATGACCTGGGCGCGTTTCACCTTCCGAAAGCTGCCGCCGGCGGTCGGTTCGTTCTGCTCGACCATCTCGTGAAGGCGCAGAACGAGGCCATGCGGAAGCTTACAGGCAACAGTGACAGTCGTGGACATTGATTTACTCCGGTTGGTGGAAAAACGGTGGCCGTCGCCGATGGCGTCAGTGGAGCGGATGCTGGGAATCGAACGCAGCTCACAGCCGTGGGCGGCCGTTTTGCTCAGAGCATCCGCGAAGATGATGGTGCCCCTCGCCGAATCCAATCGCCGATTGCCGGGAGTTCCGTCTGGGTGATAATCGGGCGCTGTTTGCGCCTCGGGCATAGAAGAGTCGGGACGGCTCGACCGCTCGCTACCCACCTCAGTCCCGTTTAGTCAGAGCCCCGCTCTCATACGCCAAAGCCTTCCGTCCCCTGCTGCCTGATCGCCGCGCGCGCCAATCCGAAGCTAGCCGAGCCGCGTCTCCGCTTTTTCGTCCAGCTGCGCCCGCGCGTCACGGATCGAGGCGGCATAGGTCACCAGCGGCCGCTTGACGCCATGGCTTATCAGTGTGCGTCTCACCTGCGACGAGGCGCCCGCGATGATGAAGCGTCCTCCGGCCCGCCCTGCCTTGTGCACGGTGCTTTCAATCACGTTTGCCGCGGTCGAATCCAGAAAAGGCACCGCCGAGCAGTCGAGTATGAAGTTCTTGCTCTGGTCCGCGATGCGGTCGAGCACCGTGGCGACCGTTGCCGCCGCGCCGAAGAAGAAAGCACCGGATATGCGATAGATGACGGTGTCGGGATCCGTGGCTGAGCCAAGATCGTAGGCGAAGCGGCCGCCGTTCTCATCATCGGCGCGGTCGTCCGTCACCGGCGGGACATGCGCTTCTACCTCGACCGAACGAGCCATCCTACCGATGAACAGCAAGGCGCCCAGCGCAAAACCGATCACGATGCCGGTGGTAAGGTCGCGGAAGGTGACAAGTCCGAAGGTTGCCAGCAGCACCAGGGCATCGCCCCAGGACGATCGGATCAGCGCCAAGAAGGCGGGCTTCTCCACCATGTTCCAGGCCACGGTGGCCAGCACCCCGGCGAGCGCCGCCAGCGGGATGTAGCTGGCAAGCGGGGCAGCCACCACCATGAATAGCAGCAGGAAGGCGGAATGGAATATCCCCGACAACGGTCCATGCGCGCCGGCGCGGATGTTGGTCGCCGTGCGCGCGATCAGTCCGGTCACGCAGATCCCGCCGAACAGCGCCGAGCCGATATTGGCGATGCCCTGCGCCACCAGTTCGCAGTTGGAGCGGTGCCGTCGGCCGGTCATGCCGTCCGCGACCACGGCCGACAGCAGCGATTCGATTGCTCCGAGCAGGGCAAAGGAAATTGCGTCGGGTACTGCAGAGACGAGCTTATGCGCGTCGAAGGCCGGCAGAGTCGGGTCGGGCAAGATCCGCGGAATGCCGCCGAACTGGGTGCCGATCGTTTCGACGGGAAGGCCGAGAAGCGTCGTGGCGAGAGAGGCCGCCGCCACCGCGACCAGGAGGCCCGGCCATGAAGGCCGCCAGCGCTTCATGCCCACGATGATCCCTATCGTCAGCGTGGCGACGGCAATGGCCGCTGGATTTACCGTTCCGGCCGCCCTGCCAAGTGCGATAAGCCTGGGCAACAGGTCGCCGGGCTCCTTCCCCGGCAGAGTCAGGCCGAACAGGTCATGCAACTGGCTGGACAGGATGATCACGGCAATGCCCGCGGTGAAACCAACGGTCACCGGATAGGGAATGAATTTCACATAGGCGCCGAGCCTCAGATAACCGGCCGCGAGCAGGAAGGCGCCGGCCATGAGCATTGCCAGGATCAGTCCGTCAACGCCGTGCTGATCGACAGCGGAGGCCACGACCACGATGAAGGCGCCGGCCGGCCCGCCGATCTGGAACCTGCTGCCGCCAAGCGCGCCGACGATGAAACCGCCGATGATCGCCGTAAACAGTCCGCGCTCGGGCTCCACATGCGAGGCGATCGCGATCGCCATCGACAGCGGCAGCGCCACGATGGCGACTGTCAGGCCGGCGATCACATCCGCCCTCAGCTGCTTGAGGTGGTAGCCCTCGCGCAGCACCGTCACCAGCTTTGGTGTGAACAGCTCGGCGAATGTCGGCCGTGCTTGATGGTGAATTGCAGGCCGAGCCTGATCCATGACCATATTCCGCTCCAAAGGGCGGCGGGATCGTCGGCTGCATGTCGGCGGTCGCCGTCGCGATAACTGTTGCGACCCCGCATTGCGCTGCCCGAAACCGGCAAGGGTTTCCGGGGCGGATGCGGTTGCGGCTCAGCCTTGCGGGTTCTGCGCCACGGTGGCCTTGAGGCGTACGCCCCTGCCGCCGCGCTCGCTGGTCTGGTTCTCGCCGATCAGTTCCACGCCAACCTCGTCAAGGGCCTGGATGACCTTCATCAACGTGTCGACAACGCCTCGCACGACACCCTCGCTCGCCTCCATGCGCTGTATCGTCGGAAGCGAAACTCCGGCGCGCTCGGCAAGAGTTCGCTGGTCGATACCGGCCAACGCCCTCGCGGCGCGCATCTGCGCAGCAGTGATCATCGGCCAGAACCTTTGTCTGAGTCTGCGGTATCAATGGATAATACAAATATCATGATGCTTCAAGCCTCATTCATTTTGGATGAGACATTGGCCACTCGCTGTCCGTAAACGGCCTTGCTCCGCTGCAGCAGCCGAGCCTCAAGCCAGCACAGCATGGCGCAGGCAAAACCCCCGCGGCAGCCGGCAAGCAGGCAGGACAAGCTGCGGAGCCGGCAGCGGCTTTGATCCCAAGGAAACATCGGACCAGACGATATGGCCATGATTGAACGCGTCTTGAAAAAGGTTCTCGCGGTTAACGCGCATGCTGCTGAGAGGGAATGGTTAGCTTCAATTCTGCTCGGCGCTTTCAGGCTGGAACCGCGGACGAGGCAGGTTTGATCGCCCACGGTGCGGAGATCAAGCGCCGATAGGTGCTATGCCGACGGGAACACCAGTCGAGATGGCAGAGACCGTGAAGGCGAGCAAATCATTGCCCGCCAACAAGAACTGGTGAGCAGACTTGCGGCACAAGCGCGTATGTTGTTGCCGTATGACGCTGTAGTGTTCCTGCAATCCTTGAAGCCGTGCAGCGGTCGCCTGTCTGGAATGCCTTAGGCGCAAGCCTACTTCGTCCCAGCCCCAAACCAGTGGATGAATGCGGCTCGTATTGGGGCGCGCAATACTATCTCTACGCCATCTAAACGCCCACCATCTGGGAAATGCCCATCGGCTGCCGGATGATCGCGCCCCAGGTGCCGCTGGACATTTTCTTTTTCCACGAGGAGAGCGCGCGCACGATTGGATGAGCGCGGAGCTTTTCGTTAAACGCACAATAGCCGGTCTGCTGACCATCGATGCCGTCGGCAATGAACTGAACCACGTTGCCGGCTGAGATGCCCGTCGGGTTGATCGCTGTCTCCGCCCTATATTGCACCGCCGAGACGACGCGAAGGTTCGGGAAGTTTTTCTTGAGCAGGTCCTCAACATTGACGTTGAACGAGTTGGTCGCGGTCATGGCAAGCTGCGATTCCGGCGACATGGCCAGCGTCATCTTGGTGTTCTGGTCGACCAGGCCGGCTGTCTGGGTAACGAGCTGCAGCCACAGTGATTGGAGGTCGGAATAGATCTCATTCGCGGTGGCGACGATCTGGCCGTTGTTGATCCATTTCACGCCGCCGTAAGCCTTCGGCGCCGGGGTGATCGGAGCCGCCAGGTTCGGATCGTTGAGAAGGCCATAGTTCTGCAAGCCCTGCACGCCCTTGAAGTAGGTCGTGTTGAGGAATCGTGCGAGCACCGTGACGCCGGCGCCATCCACCTCGCCAACCCAATTGACGCGGCCAAGGCCGGCGCGCTCGATTTCCAGCTCGCCATACTCGGAAATCGTCTGGAACAGATAGGACTGGCGCTGCGGCCAATTCATGTTGGCGCCGGCTCGGCCGTTGTCGTTGTAGTCGCCATAGCTCGACACTTCGCCGGTCTGCTCAACGACGGGGAACATCGCCGTCTGGTCGATCCAGGTGCCCTTTCGAATTTCGCCGAAGATTTCGGCAGCTTTGGTCGGTGCGAAAAGGATGCGGTAGACCTCAGGATCTACAAGCGTGGTGAGGAACGCCGGGATGCCGGCGTTCGGTGCTGTCGCTAGCTGAGGCTGTGCATCCATCGCGAGATGATTGGTGCGGAACGCCTCGACGATGTAGGCGCGTGCATCGGGAAGGTAGATACCGGCCTGCTCGAACATCGAGCGATGCTGAGCCCACGCCGCAGCGGCCTGATCGAAGTCGTGAAATTTCATGGTGGTTATCCTCGCAGATCGCCGGCTTGCGGCGCATGGTTGTGAGATTGACGGGCGGGTTTAGCCCTGAGGCCAAGAGCTGATCTTCATCAGCTCGCCGGGCTGCGCGAAGGAACGCACGGTCCACTTGGTCTCGACGTTGGTGGCCGCGGTGAGCGCTGCCGCGTTGACGACGGTGTTGACGTCGACCGCGTAGCTGCCAGCGCCGCCGGCCGGGCCGGTGAGCTGCTGGGTGATCGTGGTGACTGCGGTGATGCCGGCGCCGGTCAGCGTGTCACCGACTCCGAAGACGCCAGCGATAGCGCCGCCCGCCGTGAACACGCCATAGGTGCCGGAAATCTCTGTCCCGGGGTCGACGTCCTGGTCGGGGATGTTGACCGCATACGTGCCCACACCGCCCGGGGTACCAGTGAGCTGCTGTATGATCTTCGTGCCGGAGACGACATCGGTACCCGAGATGGTGGTGCCTGGATAGATCGTGCCCGAGTTGACCGTCGTGACCGTCAGCACATTGCCGACGATGGAGCCCAGTAAGCCGCTGGTCGCGGCTGCGATGGAGCCGGCCGAAGTGGTCGCGCCATTCGGCGAGCCGGACGGAGCAGCGGTCGCCGTGCCATCGGCATAGTTGGCGTAGACCTTCTGGCCGACCAGGGCAGGCGTCGCGCCAGCGTTCTTCACCCAGAAATCGCCGCCATCGAAAAGGGTGATGGGGAAGCCGGCCGGGACCAGCATGGTGGATTCCTGCAAATACTGTTCGATTAGGCCCTGCTGCTCACGATGGACGAAGCCTGCGACCGGGCCGGTGCCGAAGGTGTTGACCACGGCCGGCGCATTGTCGCTGTCGGCTTGGACATAACTCAGCCAGGCGAAGCGGCCGATGACAGCACCTAGAGCGCCGCAGACCAGCGCGCCAGCGGCGGCAAGGACCGTAGAGCGGGGATTGGTGGAAGCGAAGTCGCCCCCGACAGCGGGGGCGGGATTGTAGGCTACCTGCGTCTGAAACCCAGACATGGGCGATCTCCTAAATGAAAAGAGCCGGCTCGCTGGCCGGCTCGACGGGCTTGGAAGGGGAAGCCGCTCGCCTTAGAGCGACTTGACGATGTGGGTCTTGGCGGCTGGGAAAAGCTCGTAGAACGAGTTCACCCCGGCAGCGTCCAGGGCGACGACCGGCTTCTTCGGTGCGCCGACGCCAGGTAGCGGCTGGGCCTTGAGAATGGCCGGCAGTGCCGAGGGATGGACACCATCGATGTTGACGCCGAGTGAGGTGAGCGCGGTGCGATAGACGGCATCCGCGCTATCATGGGCCATGGCGAGCTTGCCGATGTAGGGACGAACGGCCTCCTCGGCGGCGCGCACTTCGGCGGCCGACTTGAGCATCTCGGCGCGGACCTCGGTCTTGGCCTGCGCTACAGCTGCGGCGATCGCCGCGTCCATAGCCTTCCTGTCGACTTTGTCGTCCTCGTCGTCGCTATCTTCGGCTTTTTTCTCCTTCTCGTCCTCGTCCTCCTCCTCTTCGGAGTCCTCGGCTTTCTTTTTCTTGTCGTCCTCCTCCTCGTCGTCTTCGTCTATGGCTTCCTGGACCTCGACTTCGTCGAGCGCGACGAGGACCGCCTCGAGACCGTCGAGCTTGGCGTCAGCGGCGAGCTTGCCCTTCGTGGCCTTTGCGATCGCCTCGATGAGCGCAGGCCGCTTGGCCTTGAAGTTCTCGGCGGTGATGTCAGCCAGCGCTGGGCCAAGATCGATCTTCTGATCGGCTGCCAGCTTGGGCATGACGTGGGCAAGGATCGCGCCGTGGGCGACGGACGCCATGCGCGACAGCAGTGCTGTTTTCTTCATCGTGATGATCTCCATTTTGCTGTCGCCGACAACAACATCAGGCCCGGCGCGGCCTTCCTCAACCAACGCGACGTGATTGCCGGAAATGTCCCGCATCACGCCGTCGTAGCATTCTCCAGCCAGCGTCCCGGGCGTCATGTCGGCCCGGTAGCGATAGCTGCTCGAAAGTTCTTTCTGCCGATCGGATTCGATCAGCGCGATTGCAGCGCCATCCCAGATGCTGAGCGGCGCCATGAGATAGGGCGCATGGAACTCGACGGCATCGCCGAGCGCGCCGACCACGGCTTCGCGCGGGTGATCCTTGGCGCTGACCGGGATGTGCTTGAGCAAGAGCGGCTTGCCGACGAAGGTCGGGGCGGCTTTCGCGAGCTCGTCCGCATCGCGGTACAGGCGATAGATGCGCTCGGGATCGAGCGCCAGCGCCTCGAAGTCCGGGATTTCGCGGCCATAGTAGGGGCAGATGTTGGCCTTTGAGATCGGCGTCATCTCGACGCGCAGATGGCCGTCCTGGTCGAACGAGCGCACGCTATTGCGATCCATGGCGAGCGCGTCGTTGGCCTGTGCCACCGCGTCCGTGCCGCGGCATTCGTCGCACACGATCCCAGGTCCAGCGAGTTCGCCGGTGCCGCCGCAAATCGGGCAAGCGCCCTCGATCACGATGTCTTCGCCCCTCGTCCACTTCACGAAGTTGGAGCGCAGCGAGTCCCATGCCTCAGGCGACATGTCGGCCGCTATGCCAAGCCGCTCGCCCAGCATGTCGCGCAGGCCCGGATGCAGCGGCTCGGGCAGCGAGCGCAGGGGAGCCCAGGCATAGCCGGAATGTTCGTCGGTCAGCACCGGCGCGAATTTCGTCTCGACGGCCTGAGCAAAGGTGTGATGCACCCAGCCATTCGGGGTGCCGCGCGTATCGATGAGCTGGCGCGCGCCAGACGGCAGCGTGCCGATCTCCTCGGTGGTCTCGCGCGCCGCCGTCGTCTCGGCGTCTTCGCCTTCATCCGACTTGCCACCGGGCCAGCACCAATGGCCGGGCCAGCTGGTATCGGTCGACGAGCGCCGGAGCACCAGGACATCGCCATCGGGCGCGACCAGCATCAGCGAGGCCGCCTGCCCCGCGCTGTCCTTGCCGACGAACTCTTCGCCGACCGCCTTCGGGATGCCGAGCACGCCTCGACCCTCGGCCGCTGCGTACATGGCGCGGCGCTGGGCCTCAGACTTCGCAGGCATCGAAAATCGCTCCTTAAATGTAAGGCTTGACCTCACACTTTGGTTGACTTATGTAAGGTAGCGCCTTACACTCTAAGCATGATCAAGACGTTCCGAAACAAAGCCCTGCAACGCTTCTTCGAAACCGGCAAAGCACGCGGTCTCAGCGTTCAGGACGACAAGCGTGTCGCTCGCATCCTGCGGGCCTTGGAAGCGGCGGCGCGGCCCCAGGACATGGACCTTCCTGGCTATCACTTCCACGGCCTCTCGGGTCGCGACAAGGGTCGCTTTTCGGTCCGGGTCACAGGCAATTACCGCATCACGTTTGCATGGGACGGCGAAGACGCAACCGAAGTCGAATTAGAGGATTACCACTGATGAACACGAAAGCCATCAAGCGCGGTTTACCCGCCATGCACCCCGGCGAACTGCTCCGCGAAGACGTCATCCCGGCGCTCGACAAGTCGAAGACCGAGATCGCCAAGCTGCTCGGCATTTCGCGCAAGACGCTCTACGACATCATCGACGAGAAGCAGCCCATCACGGTCCCGATGGCTCTCCGAATTGGAAAGCTGGTCGGCAACGGCCCGGTGCTCTGGCTCAACCTCCAGCGCAACTATGATCTGGAGCAGGCCGAGAAGGCACTCAGCGCCGAGATCAAGGCCATCCCGACGCTGCATGCTGCCGCCTGAGCGGTCGAGGAACTTTATTGGTTTGCCGCACGTTTTTCCCGCCGAACCAATTTCGGTTCTAGGAAAGGGGAAACATGGAAAATCCAGGTGTCGGTTGGATCGCTGCTATTGTGATCGGCGGTATCGCCGGCTGGCTCGCCGAGATGTTCATGAGGAGCAATATGGGCGTGCTCATGAACATCCTTTTGGGGGTTGTCGGCGCCATCGTCGCTAACCTCCTTCTCGGATTGCTGGGCGTATCCTTGACCGGATGGCTTGGCTATCTTGTGGCCGGCTTTATCGGCGCATGTATTTTGATCGCTGTTGCCCGGATGTTCAGACGCTGAACCGGCAAACCGGGCGCACTGAAGCGCGTGATCCCATACGATCACGCGCTTTTCCTTAGGAGAAGCCCCTAAGAACCGGCTTGCCCACGCATCGGCATCCGGGCTCCTCGCCCGGTCGGATGAACCGCTTGACGGCCGGGTCGTACCAACCGGTCGAAATCTTATAGCGGACCTTTTCGCGGCCGGCCTGGACATGCGTGGGGCGAGGTTCTTTCCCGCCCCCGCTATGGTGCCACTCAGCTTCATCGATAGCGAGTTCGAGCTGGCGCGCCGTGTTGAAGGCCGACGTCGCCTTGTTGTTCTGGTCGAGGGCGATGAAGGCGGCCCGGCGCCGGGTGATGCCGGAATAGCGCTCGAGATCCTGCACCAGGCCGGCAAGGTCGCGGCCGGTCTGCACCGACCGCATCACCGCGCCTTCGACCTGGTCGAAATACTGCGAAGGGATCGACTTGATCAGCGTCACATTGGCGTGGATCGTCGCGTCGACGATGTCGCGCATCGCGGCCGTCATCTTGAATTCGACCGAGATGCCACCGTCGCGCAGGATCTTGCGCAGGGCCGCACTCGAACGTCGCTCGACCGAGAGCGCGAAATAGTCGCCGAGCTTCACCGCGGCGACGTCGAAGCGCTTGGTCCACTGCGCGGGAAGCTTGCGGATCGATCGGCGCAGCGCATCCGCCGGCGTTTCATCCTGCGCTATGCGGGGCGTATTGGCCCGGTAGGAGGCTTTCAGCCAGTAGATCACGCTGTCGCTCATGGCGTCGATCAAGCGCGTCAGGCGGCCCCTGTAGGCCGTCTCAATCCCGACGTTGGGTCGGACGGGGCGAAGCACCTTTTCGTTGCGCTTGGCCGTCCGACGACTTTGCAGGCTGGACATCACGATCCCTCAGCGTCTCGGCGATCTCGCGATCGTCGGGCGTCTGTGCTTTGAGGAGTTCCCACAGGTGGAGCGTGATCAAGCGGTGCCGGCGTTGTCAGTGACGGGAGCCGCACTATCTGCCGGCTCCTCGGGCTTGGCAACACCCGCGTCCCAAACAAACCGTTCCAACACGAGAACGGTTTGGAAGAACTTGTCAGGATCTATCTCGCCCGACGTGCTCATGCCCACCAGCTCGACCAGCCGGAGCCGGATTTCGCGGGCCTCGTCAAGCCGCCTCGTCTCGTTCCTCGGAGCTGCCCTTGACCACAAGGCCGTCGTCCTCCTCTTCGAGCAGGTCGGGCATGTCCTCGACGTCGATCGAGGAGAAGTCCGAGTCCGGATCGCCGGCAACGCGCCGACGCGATTCCTCAGGCGATATCACGCCGGCGTCGATCAGGATGACGTCGCGCTCGGCCTTGGTCTTTTCCACCTCGGCAGCTTCCTTCTCGTTGGTCTCTTCGAGCTTTTCGAACTCGAAGTCGATGCCGGGATCGGTCTCGCCCCACAGCGAGATCATCACCAGGCCGAGCAGGCGGTGGATCGGCTGGCGAAACAGGTGTTCCTGGAACGAATGCACGTAGTCGTAGAAGACCTGGATTTCGCCCTCGGAAGAGGCGTTCAAGCCGGCCGGCTGGACGCCGAGCAGCTTGACCAGCGGAATGTGGCTCACCGACGCCATGTGCTCTTGCGCCTGCGCCTGGAGCACGTCGAGCCCGGAGAGCGGAGCCGCGACGTTCTTGAAGTCCTCGCTATCCTTGTCGATCATCATCAGGCCGCGATTGGACCTGACCAAATTGAAAAGTTCGGCGCGCCGGAAGAGCTGATCGCCATCGGCTTGCAGCGTCTCGCCGAGATTGGTGGCCAGCAGGAAAACGCTGAACATCGAGATGATGTCGTTCACCGACTGGCGCGTCTCCAGCCAGTTGTCGACATACGGCTTGCACATCTGCGACAGCGACAGGCCGCCGAATGAATAGGTCGGCTTCAACAGGTCGGGCACATCGCGCCCGATCAGCGTGATCAGCCGCGTGGTGTGGACGATCTTGGCCTGCACATACCAGCTGTCGGGCCGATACCAGTTGTCCTTGAGCGGATCGCTCGAGTTGTAGTTGGTCGGATAGCACCAGACCGCCTCGACGGTGCGCAGCGCCTTGATCGGCTTCTTGGAGAACTTGGTGACGCTGAGCTTGTCCCAGCCGTCGCCGATCGGCTTTTGGAGCTCATCGACATCGTCAGTATCGCCGGTGTCGATGTAGATGTGACCGCGGCCGAAGAAGCCGTCCTGCTCGGCGGCGCGGCAGAAGATGTCGCGCACGTTCAGGCGCTTGAACTCGGCCTCCAGCTCCGCGATCTTGTCGGCCTTGTCCTCGCCGTCGTTCGAGGTGAAGCGGATCCATTTGCGCGTCATCTCGGTGGCGATCGTCTCGGAGATCACCCGGTATTCCGGGCGCTGCGCCAGCTCCGAGAGATAGGCGTAGCCGAGGAAGGTGATCCCCTCCGAGAAGTAGCCGCTCAGCGCGAAGCCGTTGGCCCAGCTTTGAACCGCGCCGACGGCGCTGTCCATGGCAAGCCCGGTGTTGCCCGACGGGAGCACGCCATCCGGGTGTTTGGGCAAGGTGAAGACCGGCACCGGCTGTTTCGGTGCGGCCGCTTGCGCGCGGAGCGCCGACAGCATCGCATGCGAGATGCGCGTGGGAGAACGCGCTCCAGGAGGAACTGCTGCCGGCGGCGCCGCCACAGGGAGGTCGGCGACTGGCCTGCTTCCCCAACGACGGCGCAATGCGCCCCAAAGTTTCTTGATCATCGCGGCCCCGGCTGGGCAGCGCGCCGAAGAACGTCGTCGCTGATCACCATGGCCCCCTTGATGTTGAGCAGCCTCGTAAAGGCTCCGGAAGATGCGTCGACCTGGTCCATCAGCTTGGAGGCTGGGAACAGGCAGAGTTCGTCGAGGTAGAGCGTGTTCCACTCACCTTCGACGATGTAGACGTTGCCGTGCTCGCATTGCGCGGCGAACGGCTCGGCGCGCGTGACCTTGTCGCCGGTCTCGCCCTCGGCATGCACCTTGTAGCCGGCGAGCTGCGCGACGAAATCCTGCACCTGCGCCTTGCCGGCCTGCCCAGGATCTTGCGGCAGGCTGATGTGGACCGTCTTGCCGTCGAGCGCGGCCTGCGTCTCGATCGTCTTGCGGACCGACTTGCCTTCCTCGCGCAGCGTCACGACATGGCCGACATAGTAGCGGCCCTCGGGATCGCGGCCAAGTTTGACGCCGGCGGTGCGAGCGCCAGTGCCGCCGCGCGTGCCGGCCAAGTCCCAATGGCGGACCCAGGTGGTGCCCTTCGGCGCTGCCCTGACGATGCGACCCTCGAACCAGGCGCGCTGGAACATGCCGCCGGCGCGCGGCGCTGGCCGCTGCTGATACTGGCCCGCGACGGCATACGACGTCATGTCGTTGTAGAGCTGTTTCAGCTCATCAGGCGGGAAGCGGATCGGATCGAGGATCTCGCCGTCGACGGTGCGAGGATCCTGCCGCCAGACGAGCTGGAGCTTGATCGCCTCGATCTCGGCGCGACGCTCGTCCGGCAGATTGTCGTTCTTGCCATACCAGTGCTGCTTGCTCGCGTCATAGCGCGCCAGGATAGGCTCGCCGACGGAACTGGAAACCTTGACCGGGGTGTAGCAGCAGCGGTCGGGCTCGAACTGCATCGGCAGGCACAGATGGACGTAATCCATCTTGCCGTCGAGGATCACGCCCGTGACGTCGGCCTCATGCAGGCGCTGCATGATGACGATGATCACGCTGCGCTTCTGGTCGTTCAGGCGGTTTTGCGCGCCCTCGCGAAACTTGCGGGTCGTGGCGGTGCGCTCGGTCGCCGATTCCGCCGTCTCGGTCGAGTGCGGATCGTCGATGATCAGGCGATCGCCACGCTGCGAGGTGAGCGAGCCGAACGCCACGCCCTCGCGGGTGCCGGTGCTGTTGTTGGCAAACGAGGTCTCGGCCCTGCGGCTGAGATAAACCTCGGGCCAGCGGTCCTGGTACCAGCGCGACAGGATCAGATCGCGGCATTTGCGGGTGTCGCGATTGACCGGCCCGTCGTTATACGCCGTCGACAAATACCGCATGCCGGGCCGGCCGGCCGGTCCCCACTCCCAGGCCTGCAACAGCACCGAGACGAGCAGCGATTTCGATGTGCCGGGCGGCACGTTGATGACGAGGCGATTGCGCAGGCCCAGCTCGAGAAACTTGCCCTCGACCAGCGCTTGCAGATGGTCGCAAACCACCTGCATGTGCCAGTTCCAGACCAGCGGCGTCTCCGGCTCGAGTTCGAGCCACGCCATCTTGACGAACTCGGCGAACGATCCCTTGGCCTTGCGCCGGTCTCGCTCGATCAGCAGGTCTTCGAGGTCGGGGGCAATGAGCGGCGCGCGGGCGGCGGCAGACTTCTGCGCCATTCAATTCACCCTTGCGCTTCGGCGGCCTTCCGTCGTTGCGCTGCCGCAATCAGGAGGTCCAACTCCTCGTCGGTGTAGTCTTTCGGGTTCGCCCGTGCTTGCGTCTCGACCGGGCCGCCATTCTTGCCGGTCTGCTCGACGCGGCGCACATAGCCCCGGTCCTTGCCTTTGAGCTCCAGGTACCAGCGCACGGTCTGCAAATCGCCAGAGCGAAGCGCGATCACCACCTGCCCCTCGGCAACGTCGAGCAACTCGTCGGCGATCTCGGAATCGGCCTCCTGGATTTCAGGATGCTCGTTCAGGAAGGCGTAGAGCGTGGTGCGGCCGACGTTCAGCTTCTCCGCCGCGACCGTCTTGATGCCGCCGCACTGGCGCAGCATCGCGATCACGCGCGGCACGTCGCGCTCGGTCAGTTTCGGCGATGCCCCGCCCCGGTTGCCTTCCGCCGGCTTCGGCTGTGGTGCCGGCTCAGGCTTGGGAGCAGGCTTGGGCGCCACAGGAGGCGATGCCTTGCCGGCCGGCTTCTTCTTGCCGCGCGCCGGCTGTTTTTTCGGCTCGGCTTTCGGCTTCGCTTTCGCCGTTTCAGCCTTGGCCTTGGCCTTCGGCTTCGATGTCGTCGCGGTGGTCGTGGTCTTGATCACCGGACGACTCGCGCGTGCGAGTGTTCGGAATGTTCGGGGTGGCTCTTTTTTTTGCCACCCATCCCGCAACCCATGGACATCATGCCGCGAGCCGAACCGAATGCGATTGTGCTGGTCAAATCGGGCCGCAAAGCGTTGCTGGGCATAAGGTCTGCAAACATGCGCCGAAATGCAAACTGACCCATAATGCTTGACGCTGCGGCCACGCTAACCACCGGCACTACGTTACACACACACGAATTCATCTGGATCACGGAAGGAGGACGCGTGCGAGGCACACAGCGAAGGTGAACGACAGGATGGCGAGCACCACGATAAACGGGGTGCCGAATGGCGGGCCGGCGATGGGCGCTTCGGGCTTGGGAAACGAGCCGCGCATGGTGGGCAGATCATGCCGCATCGGATTTGTCCTCCGCTTCCGCTTCGAGTTGATCCAGCCGCTCGCCGGCAAGGCGCGCCATGACTGAGAGGGCGATGCCCGAATTGACGATGTTGAGCTGGCTCTTGGTGCGCACGATGGCGTCGAAGAACTCGTCGAACTTCGACTGCGGCGCGGCATGGATGCGGAAGCGCTTCGCCCTTTTGGCGAGAGCCTCCAGCTCGACCTCGAAACGCACGCGGTCTTCCGGCAAGAAGGAGAACAGCAGTTCGTCGTATTTGATGTTCGCCCCGCCGAGCGCTGTCGCACCTGGTCCCTTGTCGCCAGAGAGCACGCTGTCGTCGAGACCGGAGAACTTCTTCGCATCGATGTCGAGCGAGGCGTAGAGCTGGGCGAGCAGCGACTGGTCGTCTTCGCCGTTGATCGAATTGTGGCTCAACTGGATCGCCACCTTGCGCTTTTCCGTCAACGGGGTGGTGATGACGAGCGCGTCAACCAGCGGCAAGCCGGCCTCGATCGCGGCGGCCGTGCGATGATGTCCGGACAGGATCTCGAGGGAGCCGTCTTTGTTCTGGCACACCAGGACCGTGGTGGTGAGGCGGCCATCGATTTTGACGTTCTCGACAAGGCGCTTGAACATGGCCGGTGCCATGTAGTGCGCGTTCTTCTCGCGGCGGCGAAGCGTGTTCGGATCAACCTGGCGCGCCTCGATATCGAGGGCCTTCCAGTCAACGCTTGAAGTGCTTGCCATACCACCACTCGAACGCTTGTTGCGGCGTCTCGTCGATGCGGGCGCCGACGTAATGCAGGCGGAACTTGCCTTCCGGCCCGTCGATCTCCTCGCGCTTGGTCTGCTCGAAGATGCCGCGATATTTCATCGAGACGGGATGATGCGAGAACGCCGAGGTTTGCACCTTGTCGAAACGGTCGATGAAGCGCTTGCCCATGTCGCGCAGCAGCTCGCCGTTGCAGGCGAGCCTGGTGACGAGCTTTGACAGCCTGCCCTCGCGCGAGATGGCGAAGTCGGACAGCAGGTAAATCGACCGCTTCGCGAATTTGTCGAGGTTGTAGATCAGGCCGCCGACCAGCATGTCGTCGACGCGCACCAGGTAGTTCACCATGCCGGGCGTGTGGGTGATGCCCTTCTTGAGGTAGACGTCCTTGAGGAACGTCATCTGGGCAGCGTCGGCTCGGCCAATCGTCACGACCGAATCCGGCTTGATCTTGTCGAGGTCGATCGGCTTGTAGCGGAACGGGGCCGACCGCGGCACGAGCTGCAGGTAGGACGACTTGCCGGTCGACACGTAGCAGTAGTGCGGGTGGCCCCGGCCGGAGACGAATTCCAACTCCGGTTTCAGGTCGTCGTAAATCTGGTCCGAGAGGATGCAATAGGGGACGCCCGCCTGCCGCACGCGCTCGATGAGACCGCGCAGCGCCTTAGGGTCGAACAGCTCATATCGGGGAGCCTCCCATTTGATGTTCTCGGCCAGGAACTCGAACATCTTTTCGTAGCCGCCTTTGTAGAACGGCGGGTAGGAGAAGATCGCGGCCTTGCGCTCGATCGCCTCCTCGAGATGCAGGATCCAGTCGCGCGGCGAATAGCTCTTGATCGGGATCATGCCCGGAAGCTTGCGGACCTTGTCCAGGGTGCGCTCGACATAGCTGGCGAAGTTCGCAACCAGGTGCTCGCGATGGCTGGTCTTGTAGGCGTTCGCCTTGCCGCCAGCGAAGCGGCCGAGATTGAAGCCGACGGCCAGCGCGGCGAGGCGCTGATCGGGCTCCCGAAAGTCGAACTCGTTCACGAAGTCGAGCGCGCCGTGAAACTCATAGTCTATCGGCTTGCCCAGCACGTAACCGGCGATGGCTGACGAGTAGAGGCTGACGTCGTTGGAGTGCATCTCAACGCCGGGGAAAGTGGCGAGCGTGATCTGCTCGAACCGGAACGTTCCGGAACAGCAATTATAGACCCGGCCCCACTTGTCGACCTCAGACACGCGAAGGATTTGCGCGATGCATTCCTTCGGCACAACGCCTTGAAACATAACGCCGAGGGCCTCGCTTTTTCACTTGCATCGGAGGTGTAACCGAATAAGTTACTTGTAACCAGAACGGTTACTTCCCCTACCACGGATCACCGACCAATGACGCTAAACGACCTCGCGGCCAGCCTTCATCAGAAGTCCGGCTTCTGCGGCGCTCGCCTGGAAGCGATCACCTTCGCCGCTGCCATCGGCTTGGCCCGCTACGCCGGTGCCGAGCACCAGACCTATTTCAAGCGGCGCTTCGCCGAAACCATTGAGAAACTAAGCTCTGACGACGTGCTCGACGTCGTGGGCTTTGTGGCGAAAGAGGCTGGCATTCAGCCCTCGCCGGACGGCTTCAACACCAACTGATTTTTCAGGGACCGGCCGAATCGCGAAGCAATATCAGGCTGCGCGATTTCTGCCTCTCCCCCCGGCTTTTTGTCAAGCGGCGTTCGCAACCATTTTGGCAACAATCCCCTACCACGGAGACCAGAGACCATGGCCAACTACCTATCACCTACCGGAAGCCCGATCACCGGAACATTGGAGCGGCTGACCGGCCGCGCTCACATCAGCGACATCGACCCGGAGACGGGCGAGCCGGAATACGCCGGCGGCACCGAAATCTTCTGGAACGATATCCAGACCGCCAAGCGCAACGGCAAGATCGTCTTCCTCGACGAGGAGGGCGACGAGTGGACGTTCGACCAGCTCACCCGCGAGGACGTGGACGAAGAGGAGGAAGACGCCTGCGACGGACCTGACCCGCGCACTGCTGAATTGCAAGAGATCGCAGACGGCGCTTTCGGCGACGGACCCATGGCGCGCGGAGCGGCGCGCGACATGCTCAAGCGGGAGCAGCGCTGATGGCCCGCTATCTAGTCACATGGGAGATCGACTACGAGGGCGAAGGCGATCCCGAAGCGGCCGCACGCTGGGCGTGGGATATCCTGCGCAAGCCGCACTCCACCGCAAGCGTCTTCACGATGATCGATGAAGACGGGAACGAAACCAAGATCGATCTGGCCGAGCTCGACGAGGCCCGGCTGGAGAATTCCATCAGCAGCGTCGGCGACGTGCTGCGCAGGCTGACCGAGGAGGCGCGCCATGCCCATCGGTAGCCATCACTCCGCGGCGGCGGGCACCGACGTCTGGCTGACCCCTCCGGCCATCCTGGCCGCGCTCGGTGGCGCCGAGAGCTTCGACCTCGATCCCTGCGCTCCGCTCGATCGGCCGTGGGACATGGCGCGCCAGCACTACACCATCGCCGACAACGGTCTAGCCCGGCCCTGGCACGGTCGCGTGTGGCTCAACCCGCCATACTCGAACAACGTGATCGGCCGCTGGATGGGCCGTATGGCCGAGCACGCCCATGGAATCGCGCTGATCTTCGCCCGGACCGAAACGCAGGTGTTTCACGAGTGCGTCTGGCGCGCGGCCGATGCGCTGCTGTTCATGGAAGGGCGGCTGCATTTCCACGATGCCGCAGGGACTCGAGCAAAGGCCAATGCCGGCGCGCCGTCGGTGTTCTGCGCCTATGGCGCCGACGATGCTGACCGCCTTGCGGCCAGCGGCATTCCCGGCGCTTTCGTGCCGCTGCGCCTGCGCTCGCTGATCTTCGGCTTTGCCTCCGTCGGCTCGTGGGTCGACGAGGTGTTGAAGGTGATGCAGCGCGCCGGCGCGGCGGTGCGGCTCGACGATCTCTACCGCGCCTTGGCCGAGAATCCGAAGTCCGAACGCAATCCGAACTGGAAGGCGAAGGTCCGCCAGACCCTGCAGCGCGGCCCGTTCGAACCGCTAGGCGAGGGCGTCTGGCAGGTGGCCGAGGGGAGGTTGCTCTGATGCGCCACTTCCGGACACGCCGATATGGCCCGTTCGAAGACACGAGGCGAAAGCGGCTCGCCTTGGCCCGAAAGCAGCGCCTTGAGCGAGAGAAACTGCCGCTCTTTTCCGAGATGATCGCAGAGGAGCAGCCAGACGCCGACACCGTTATGGCGCAGCGCGCCGAGCAAGCGGTGATCTGGGAGCAGAATACTCGCGACCGCCGCGCCGCGAACTGGCGTCGTGCAAGGAGCCGGCTTTTCGCCTACGGCGACAACATCCGGAAAATCCTGCGGGCACTCTGGAATAGCGCTCCCTACCCGGGCACGCCGGAATATTTCGCCGACATGCTCCACACCTACGACGTCGGCCGGCTCGACCCGGAGAACCCGCCATGGGTCTACCGAGGTCCGGGCGTCAAGGGTTTCGACCCTCTCCCCATCATCAACCGATCTCGCGAGCGCATGGGGTTGCCGCCCCTCTCGTCGCTCGCAGAACTTCCGAGGTACGGCAATGGCTAAGACCGCCAAGGCGAAAGCACCAGCCAAGAAGCACGCTTGGCAGATCGAGGCCGAGAAACGCCGTCAGGAGATCGCCGAGAATGTCGCCATGCTGCGCGACGGGTCCGACGAATATCTGGTCGGAATCGCTCGGGAAGCCCTCCACCACTACCACGCCGCGATGATGGCCTGCGACAAGCCCGGCCGCCTTCCCTACGAGCTAGTGATCGAGGCATGTGTCGAGACGCTCTACCGGATTGAGGAATACGGCGGCCGGGAGGAGCGCGCGGACGGTTCCGGCCGTTCCTGGCCCCCGCGCTGCCGCTCCCGCTTCAACTGCTGGAACTCGGCGTCGTCCTGGCTCGGCAAACAACTGGCCGCGCCCGATGGCGGAATCCCGATGCACGGCCAGCCCGGGCGGTTCATGCTGACCATTCACGGTTGCCGCACCGACGTGCGCTACCCGGGCGTCTTCGGCGGCGTCGGCCTCGACGGTCGCGTGATCGACCTCGATCAGCCGTTTTTCAGCGAGACCGGCTACCGATCCTTCACCGGCGGCGGGCTCCGCGAACGCTGGTTCGTCGAGGAGGCAATGACCGTCGACGAGATGCTGACGATCTCGATGGAGCACAACCTGCTCATCGATCATCACGGCAAGACGGCCGCAAAGTGCAAGCTCCACAACCCGCCGTTCGGCCTCGCCTATTGGCAGGGCAACAAGCGGCACCCTGCCGACGACAGCCGGCTCCGTGAGGAGCGTCGCAAAGATCCCGCCTACCAGCCCGGCGGCTTCATCGCTGCTCTACCAGGTCTCCGTCCCCTCGGTGTCGCTTCCAGACAGGAAGCCTCCGGCCAATTCGCATTTGCCTTCTGAAAGGGCCATTCCTTGAACAATCTCACGACCACGGTCGAATTTCGACACTTCCACCTGTTCTGCGGCCTCGGCGGCGGGGCGAAGGGCTTCAACAAGGGGCACGCTCGAGTCGGCAGCCTGCAGGCCAATTGGCGCTGCATCGGCGGCGTCGACAATGACCCCGCCGCCATCCGGGATTTCAGCCGGGCCGCTGGCGTCCAAGGCACCGTGCTCGATATGTTCAGCCGGGCGCAATATGTCGCCTTCAAGGGCCGTGAGCCGCCGGCGTCCTGGCGCGAAGCAACGCCTGAGGATATCAGGCGCGCGGCGCACGGCGAGCGGCCGCATGCCGTCTTCCTTTCAGCACCGTGCAAGGGCTTTTCCGGGCTGCTGCCAGAGGCCTCCAGCATCACCGACAAGTATCAGGCCCTCAACGAACTCACCCTTCGCGGCGTCTGGCTCATGCTGGAGGCGTGGAAAGACGATCCGGTTGAGCTGGTCGTGTTCGAGAACGTGCCGCGCATCGCCAAGCGCGGCCGCAAGCTGCTGGAAAAGATCATCGCCCTGTTCCGCGCCTACGGCTACGCGGTCCGCGAGACGACGCACGATTGCGGCGAGCTCGGCGGGCTCGGCCAGAGCCGCAAGCGCTTCCTCCTGGTCGCGCGGCATGAGGGCAAGGTGCCCCCGTTCCTCTATGAGCCCGAGAAGCGCAGGCTGCGCGGCGTCGGCGAAATCCTCGACCAGCTGCCGCGCCCTTGCGACCCGGCCGCCGGCCCCATGCACCGCATGCCGGCGCTACAATGGAAGACATGGGTCCGCCTCGCCTTTGTCGAGGCCGGCTCGGACTGGCGGTCGCTCAACAAGCTGGCCGTCGACAACGGCGTGTTGCGCGATTTCGGCATTCTGCCGGATGGTGGCTGGGAGCAGCGCGTTGGCGATCCGAACGTGCTCAACACGCGCGAAGGCACCGGCTTCCTCGGTGTGAACCGCTGGGATCAGCCAGCCGGCGTGATAACCGCCAATGGCAGACCGGGTGCCGGCAATTTCAGTGTTGCCGATCCAAGATCGCCGATTGAGTCCGATCGGGGCGCCTATGGCGTCGGCGGCTGGGATAATGCGGCCGCGACGATCACGTCGCAGCGCTCACCAGGTCAAGGCCGCTTCTCGGTCGCCGACCCTCGCGTCGATGGCCACGAGAAATCGGTCCAGCTTGGGGTGCGCAAGTGGGACCAGACGGCGGCCTGCGTCAAAGGCGACGTTTCGGTCGGCACCGGGCCTTATGCGGTCTCCGATCCGCGCATGGAGGGCAAGCCGCGCTTCAACAACACGTTCCGCATCGTGCCATGGGCCGGCGCCTCGCCGGCGGTCGCCGGTCCTGGCGGCCCACCGGGCGGTCTCGCTGTTGCCGATCCGCGCCCCTCGCAACGCGACGACTACAAGCAGACGAAATACCGCGTCACCAACCTCGACGAGGCAGCCGGCGCCGTGATCGGCGCGTCGACCACCGGCAACGGCGCGTTCGCGGTCGCGGACCCGAGCCTGAATTGGGGCGAAAACGCTCACGGCAGCAAGCTGCACGTCAAGGGATGGGACGATCCGGCGAACGTCGTTTCCGGTGCCAGGATTCTCTCAGGCGGCGGCGCCGTCGCGGACCCCAGGCCGGGCTACAGCGAGAACGCTCACCAGAACATTCTCGCAGTCACCGATTGGGAGGATTCGGCCAAGGTCATTTCCGGCGCGAAGCATGTCGCCGGCGGCGCGCTCAGCGTCGCCGACCCTCGCCCGGTCGGGCTCAACGCGAACCGGGAGAACTACAAGACAGGCGGACACTATGGCGTGGTGCCTTGGGACGGCACCGGCTACGCGGTGCCGGGCTTCGCGAAGTACGATCGCGGGCACTGGTCGGTGGCGGACCCGCACGGCGCGCCCGCAGAACCCCTTATCGAACTGCCGAAGCCCGAGGATCGTCTGGTCGCGGTGATCCGCGCCCTCGACAACACGTGGCACCGGCCCTTTACGACTCTGGAGCTGGCCGCGCTGCAGAGCCTCGTCGACCCCGACGAGTTGGACGGCTTCAAGCTGGACGGCGCATCGGACTCAGCTTGGCGCGAGCGGATCGGCAACGCCGTCCCGCCCCACGCCGCTGCAGCGATCGCCAGCGTGATGGCCACCACCCTGCTCCTGGCCATGACGGGCGAGACGTTCATGCTCAGCTCGCAACCGATCTGGGTCCGCAATGTTGCCGTCGCCCTCGCAGTCGACGACCGGGGCAATATCCCCCTGGAGGACATTTCTTTGTAACCTACTTGTAACCAGATTGGTTACAGGCTAAGTTATTGTGGTTACAAGGTTTTTCCCTACCACGGAGCCCCCCATGGACCTCAGCAACACCGAGAAGCAGATGCTTCTCGCCTCGCTCCTCGCCTGCACCCCCAGCGGCGGCGGCTCTGCGCCGTACACGCTCGCCCGCAAGCTCATGGCGGAATGGAAGATGCAGCCTTGCGAGGCAACCGTTGTCGCCTACCAGCAGCGCGCCGCCCGCGAACTCGCAGGGGTTTGAAATCATGCCCTACTGCGACGACTGCCTAACCCCTTTCCCCTTCGACGACAGCGAAAGCTGCCGCTGCCCTTCCTGCCGCGAGCGGCTGGCCGACCTCCAGGCCGCCGAAGCGGAGATGGAAGCCGACGCAACAGGAGAAGGAGGCGCGATGCACTGAGAGAGGCAAACAATCCCTTCGATAGGGCGGCGGGAGGAAGTCCCGTCGCCCACCAACCCCCTACCACAGAGACCAGAGACCATGACCGACAAGATGACTGAATACGAGTTCACCCTGCTCGACGGCAGCAAGCGCTACGAGTTCGTGAGCGAGCTTGGCGACGCGTTCGCTTTCCAGCGCATGCACAAGGCGCGATCCTTCAAGCCGGTGGACGCGGCCGACCCATGGGAGACCGCCGCCCGAGCCGCAGGTTGGGAACAGAGAGACAGCCATTTCACGCGCTGCGGTGTGTCGATTGCATACGTCGATTGGAAGACTCTTTGCATCGCAGAAGGGATCAGCCCATGAACGCGCTCATCCCGCGCAACACGATCGAGCAGATCGTCGCCTATCGGGACGCCGCGGTCGCGGCCTATCACGGGGCGTTCGCCTCAATGGAGCAAGCCGACTGGGAATTGAAGAAGGCGGCGGCGCTCTGGAAAGCGGCCGCCGGAGATCATGCCTGCTCTCGATACGGAGACCGCGACAACCGCGAGGTCAGGGCATTTTTCGAAGCCGTCGATTTGCCAGACGCCGAGCAGTGGAAGCGCACAGCAATCCGCCTGATCGATATCTCGTGCTGGCATTACCTGGTCCAGATGACCGACCTCGAGATCCTGATGGACAAGCAGGCCAAGGACGAGCTGCGCGACACTCTCAGGTGGGTGCCGGAGCGCTACGACCACCGGCACGGCGACGGAAAGGAACTGGTCAATCTCGACGAGATCATGGGGATCCCGCCGGTGACCGTCGACAACGTGTACGCCACGATCGACAAGTGGGCCGGCGAATCCGAAATGATCTTCCGCCGGGGCATCGCCACGGCGTTTTCCAAGCTCGATCGCCGTTTCCGTTCGCACGACGGCTTCAAGGTCGGCAGCCGCATGATCCTGCCCTATGCCTTCGACCGCGACCACGGCACCGTAACGTGGGGCGGAACATGGGAGACGGTGCGCGATATCGAGCGGACGTTCTCAATCCTCGACGGCAAGAAGCCGACCTACAACAGCATCGAGAACCAGGTGCGAGCCGAGCGCAGGGGCTTTCAGCCTCAGCAGTCCGAACATCACGGCGAGTATTTCAGGATCGTCGCCTACAAGAACGGCAACGCGCATCTCTGGTTCACGCGTGACGACCTGGTGGAAAGGGTCAACAAGATGCTCGCCGAATACTATGGCGAGGTGATCGGCGACGGCCAGACGCGCGAGCAGGACGATCTGTTCCGGAACCGCAAGACCACGCCGGCGAAGAACTTCGGCTTTTTCCCGACGCCTGACGAGGCGGCCGACGAGCTCTTGAAGGGCATTCCGATCATGCAGGCCAGCGATGCGCCGCGCCTTCGGATCCTCGAACCCAGCGCCGGCACCGGCAGCCTCGCGCGACGTTGCATCACCAGCCTAAACGACTTCTCCGGTCACTACGGCTACGACGACCCGGTGAAGCGCGAGAGATGGCGCGCCGAGTATCGCTTCGACAATATCGTCGATTGCGTCGAGCTGCAGCCTGCGCTGGCGGCCGCGCTCGAAGCGCAGCGCCTCTATCGCAAGGTCTACGCGACCGACTTCCTTGCGCTCCGCCCCTCAGTGACGGGAAAATACGATCGCATCATCATGAACCCGCCGTTCGACATGGAGCGCGACATCGACCATGTAGTGCACGCCCTGGACTTCCTGGAAGACGGCGGGTGCCTCGCTGCAATCATGTCGGCCGGCACCGAGTTTCGCGAAACTCGCAAGGCCATCGCTTTCCGGGCCTTGATCGAGAAGCTGAACGGCCAGTTCCGCGATCTGCCGCACGGATCCTTCGCCGAGGTCGGGACCTACGTGAACACCGTCACGGTCAAGCTATGGAAGGACGGCCGCAGAAATTACTTTTAGCTTGACCATATTGTAACCAAACTGGTTACATCATAGGATCGTTATCCCTACCACGGAGTCCAAAAGTGTTTCGCCCGTTACCAGAAGACGAGGAGGAGCGGCGGCGCCGGCTCCCCACCATCAGCCAGGCCCTCGACATGTGGTCGTCCTGGCATAGCGACTGGTCGCCCCTCGGCTGCACCGGGGATTACGCCCTGGACATGCGGCTCGCAGATGCATTCCGCAATCTGCTCTACCGGCCGGAGCTTCGCGACCGGCTTGACTGGATCGAGCGACAGCTACGCGAGCCCCGCCATCGTGCGGCCGACGACCGCTACCAGGCCGAGCTGATCAAGTGGTGGCTCGAATTGTTCGCCAGCGAGACGCTCCCCACCATCAACCAACGCCTCGAGGCACGAGAACTGCAATGCGCTTCATCCTGATCGATTCCACACTCCGGCGCGCCACCGACTACCAGACGCCGCGCCCTCTGGGGCACCAGCTCTTCTGCGAACTTCTTGAGAGCGACAGCCTCGACCGCGTGGAGTTGGCGCCGGGCCTGGACCTCTGGCTCTCAACCGGACCATGGCGAAGGACGTTCCAGTTTTTCCGCTCGGGCGCCGAGTTCGCGGGCAATGGGATCCTGGCAGGACGAACGCTGCTCGACGACGTCAAGAGCTTGCCGCGCGCCATCAGTTTCGAGACGGTGACGGCGTGGGTCAATTATCCCGAAGTGCGCTTCGAGGCGCCGCAGCCACGCCGAAAATATCAAAGGCCGACCGGGTTGCCCCTGATCGGCCCTCCTCTCCATCCCTACCACAGGACAGCGCCCGAAGGCGCTGGAGAGAACCCATACCTAATGCAGATGTACGGGTGAGGCAACGTACCAAAATGGTAACACACAGTGTCATTTTGGTTGCTTGAGAAATTCACCGGATTTACATTTGGACCTGTCCAAAGCCCTACCACCGAAAGAGACGAAGATGCGCATTTTCACCAGCTCCTGGTTCACCAAGCTGCCGCCCGAAATCCAGAAGATCGGGGTGTCCAGGGGAACGCCGCGAGGATATCCGGCGGGCTACCGCAAAATGCCCGAACTCGCCCCAGGCGAATGGTTCAAGACCGCCAGCGAGCGCGAGTACAAGCAGCTTTACTTCGAAGGCCTCGACAGGCTTAATCCCGGCCGGATCGTCGCCAAGATGGAAGACCTCTCGGGCGGCAGGGACGTCGCCCTGCTCTGCTACGAGGCCCCGACCGACAACCAGTATTGCCATCGCGCCTACATCTCGGTCTGGCTGAAAGAAAAGCTCCGGCTCGATGTGTTCGAACATGGCCTGGAGGCCGAGGGCTGCGGTTGGCATCATCCCAAGCTGCCGGCGCAATACCGCCTGCGTCAGCCACCGCAGCCCGTCCAGGTCGCGCCCTACCTCGGCGCCGAAGCGCCCGACCAGCAGGGCCGCGTCTGGAAGGTGATCGGCGTCAATCCGGAACACGTCGACCAGGCACTCGTGCAATGCGGTGACGACCAGCGCTCGATTTCCGGCGCCGTCCTGGAATCCCGGTTCAAGCCGGTGAACTGACTACCACCGAAGTCATTGAAATTATTGTTCTTTTTTGCCTGCACCCACTTGTAACCGATTTGGTTACAAGCTAAGTTATTGAAGTAACTTAGAATTCAGATCGGTGCAGCAGAAAGCCGTTTCCTTTCACCGCTGCAGCCTTCGCCGGAACTCCCCTTTCAGCAACGGGCCGGCGATTGGTGACTTCTCGTCAAACTGACCGGCCGAGTGAAATCGAACCGGGGACGGGCCAGGCCTAGCATAACCGCCGGAGCCGCACCGATCTGGGAAATCCCTACCACGGAGACCAGATTGAACCTCGAAATCGAAGCCCTGCGCCAGTCAGCTCCGAAGCTGCACGGCCGCGACGCGGAGTTCGCCGCTTCACTCCTGCACCAGTATGACAGCCGCTCGAGTCTCTCGGAACGGCAGTGGCCCTGGGTCGCTACCTTGACCCAGCGCGCACAGGCCGGCGAGCCCGCGGCGCCGAAGGCCAAGGTCGGCTCGATGGACGGCTTGATCGCGCTGTTCGACACGGCGATCGCCAACAAGCTCAAGCATCCGAAGATCCGCTTCGACATCAACGGCGAGACGGTCGTGCTCGCTCTCGCCGGTGAGCGCTCCGCCCACGCCGGCCAGATCAACGTGTCGTCGCCCGGATCGTTCGAGAGCCGCGACTGGTACGGCCGCATCGACCGCAAGGGCGAGTTCACCCGCTCGCGTCGGTCGCCCGGTCCTGACGGCCTGGTCACGGCTCTCACCGCTCTGGCCGAGAACCCCTCGAAGGCCGGCGCCGCCCACGGCAAGCGTACCGGCAATTGCTGTTTCTGCGCGACCGAGCTGACCGATCACCGCTCCATCGACGTCGGCTACGGGCCGGTGTGCGCCAAGCGCTGGGGACTGGCGTGGGGTTGATCCCCCGCGCCTTCCTCGAGATCCACCCCCTATCACGGAGAATGATCATGACCATCAACGTTACGCCGGCCGAGATGCTGGCTATCTGCAATGCTCTCGCCGCCTCGGGCAACCAGGCGCTGTCCGCCCGACTGGCCGAGGATGCCGAGATCGGCGAGCCGAAGACTGGCTTCGACGAAGCGATCGAGCAGGCGCTAGCGCGCCGGTCGCGCGACACTGTCAACCGCATCCGCGCCGAGCGCCGCATTGCCCGCGCCCTGGTGAAGGCCTGCCTCGACCGGGGCCACCTGATTTCCGTCAACGACGGCGAGGATTGGGTGGTGAAACGCTCCGACGACAAGGCGGCGATCATGCTGGCGCTGTTCTCGACCGACGAGGACGCCATCCATCTGCGGAGCCCGACCGGCGACAAACTCGGGTGGTTCCAGCTGATCTACGGCAATTCGGGCTACGATGTCGTGTCTGACCATTCCGATAACGCAATCTGCAGAGCGATCTGGGACGAGGTCATCATGCCGCTGGCCGAGAAGATCGAGGCGGAGGGCTGAGACCATGGCTGACGCGATCTTTATCAGCGTGGCCGCCAACGGCCATTCGACGCCCCACCTCGACCAGGTCTGCGTCTCGTTCTACGGCCCCAAGGGCGGCACGAGAGGCACCGAGACCATCACGCTCGAATCCGCGAAGAAGCTTCGTGACGAGCTGGTGGAAAAGATCCCCTTCGATCACGCCCGCGACACCGTCGACGATCTCACTCAGGCTCAGTCCTTCATTTCCGGCTTCGAGGGTGATCTGCTGCAGGTGGGTATTGCCGACATGCTCGCCGGCCTGCGCGCGGCGATCCGGCGTGAGCAGGCCGGGCCCGACTTGCTGGCCGCACTGCGGCTCTGCGTCATCCGCGACCCGACCCTGAAATACAACGCGATGGTGATGGAGGCGATCGCCAAGGCCAAGCCGCCGGCGCCAGAGGCCGCCACCAATCGCCCCGGCGATCAGGCCGCGATCTATGCCGAAGAGACCGGGGTCGACTACGCGACCGCGCTCGCTCGCTGCAATATGGACTGAGGAGAGCCACCATGACGATCGACATCACCACCACCGTCCATCTGTTCGTGGGCCATGTGAAGAACCCGCTCGACCTCGGCGAGCCGGAGTGGACCGGCACGCTGGGGGAGTTCTGGCAAAGCAACCAGGAAGCCTATCCGACCTGGGGCGACATCCGCCCGCTGCTCGACGAGCTGGACGAGTATCACCATGCCCATATCGGCGGCGGCGCCGGCGGCGACTTCACCATCTGCACGGCTTCGTTTCTCGCGGCCGCGCGTGCCAGGACGGAGGGCCAGGGCAATGGCTGACGTTCGGACCCCCGACGAGCTGATACAGGCGATCAAATCGCTGGCGCCGGGCTATTACACCGAGCGCGACGGCGGCGACTGGTATTCCGTGACGGCCTACCACGACCGAGTTGCCGAGGACTTTGCCCGGCGAGACGACGCGCGCCGCTGCATCCTCTGGCTTGCCGGTGAGCCGATGCCGGACGGCTGGCGCATCACAAGGGTCGGCAATCTCTCTTGCGATCTAGATTGTGGGCAGGGCTATCGAGCGACCATCTGGACGCGCTCGGTCGCGAAGGCATTTCCTGGTCGCGCTGCAGAACTGGTCGGCAACTTTTCTTAGTAACCCACTTGTAACCAGATCGGTTACAGGCTAAGTTCTTGATGTTGCTAAACAATTACCTACCACGGAGACCAAGACCATGAAGAAGCGCATCCCCCTGAACCTGGTGATCCCGAACCCCGACCAGCCGCGCAAGCATTTCGACCCGGTGAAGCTTCGCGAGCTGGCGGAATCGATCCGCGAGCGAGGCCTTATCCAGGCCATCACGGTCCGCCCCGTCGACGGCAAGTTCATGATCGTCGGCGGCGAGCGCCGCTGGCGCGCTCACCAGCTCATCGAGGCGGCCGACATTCTCTGCGAGGTCGTGAAGATCGACGACAATGAGATGGCGCTGCAGGCGATCGTGGAAAACCTCGCCCGGGCCGACATCAAGCCGCTGGAGGAAGCACGCGCCTTTCAGGCGATGATCGACCGCGGCTGGACGGTCGAGCAGCTGGCGAAGGATATCGGCGTCCAGCCGACGCGCATCAAGGCCCGCACGGCGCTCCTCAATCTCGACGAGACGATCCAGAAGCTGGTCGACAGTGGCGCCTTCCCGCTCGGCCACGCAAACGACCTGGTCGACCTCCCCACGGCCGATCAGATCAACATCGTGAGGCTGTTCTCCAGCGGCAAGCTGAAAGACTGGTCGAGCATCAAGGCAGCGGCGCAGGCGGTCCGCGACCGCATCGAGCAGGGCGGCATGTTCGACGACGAGAATAGGCCGGAGCCCTCGAAAGACGATATGGCCGCCGTGAGCCGGATGGAGAAGACGGTCGAGCGCATCATCGCCGCGATCGCCGGCGGCTTCAAGGACGGCGAGTGCATCGCCTTGAAGTCGGTTGACCCCAGCAAGGCCGACAAGTGGGCCGACACGCTGGCGGCGGCGTCGCGCTCCATCCGTTCGATGGAGTCGCAGCTGCGCCAGGCACATGCGCGCTCGATGCTGGTGTAGGAATCCGCGCCGCCGGCTCCGGCCGGCGGGTTGTGGTAGGGAGGGGCAGCGGATTGGTCTCCGCTGCCCCATTTTCTTGTCGAGTGTAGAGGCTCCGCCAGCGCGCGTCAGTCGCCGGCCTTCCCATCACACGCCCGATGGTCGCCGCGCTCGTCCTCGGCCGCCTCTGGCGGCGCAGCGTCCAATCTAGCGAGTTCCTTCTCCCGCAGTATGGCGCACCGCTCGCATTGCCCGGCGCCCGAATTTTCGATGAGCCATCCGGCCGGCGCGTCCTGGGATCCGCAGAGCGAGACGGCGAGCCCGAGACCGCGCCGGCGAAAGTAGTGTGTGGTGACGGCAGTCGGCGACTTGAGAGCCCAGCCCTCGCGAAATCCTGTCATCAGCGGTGCTCCACCGGAATCATCCGGCCCTTGCGAAAAATGCGCTCGGCCGCGTCGCGGGCCGTGGAGAGAGTTTCCCCGTCGCGCCTTAACCGGCCATTGAAGTAGGCCAACAAATGGTCGGTGACCGCCTTCTGCGCCTCCAGCTCGGTCGGGAACAGACGCGGCTTGCCGCCGTCCTCGAGCACCGGCTCAGCCTGCCCGTCCTCGGCAAAGCGCAGCATGGCGTAATGACCTCCCGCGACGGGGACAGTGAAGCCGGCGAAGTGATTCATGCTGCAGTCCTTTCGAAAATTTCGGGATCGGCTTCATCGGCGGGTGATCCTGGCATCGGGGCGGCGCTGGCGGATGCGAGCCACAGCGGCATCTCGGATCTCGGCTTCGGCCGAGCTGCGGTGGGCAGGCATCAACTCACCCACTCCGGCCGGCACTCCAGAATGTGCAGCCGCTTTTTCGTGATGCCGGCGTAGCGCCAGCCGGCTTGATAGAAGCAGTGGCCCCATGTGGGTCGCCCTGCGCTCCAGGTGGGCTCGACCTCGCGGGGATCGACAAAGGTGAATAGCCGCTCGCCCGGCCAGCGCTGCCAAACGATCGCCATTGCGGCGGCAAGCAGCTCGCTTGCGACTTCACCGGTCTCTCGACGGAAGATCGCGCAGTTGACGCCTTGCTGATTATCGAAGCGGTGCCGCTCGCGTCGCCAAGCCGAAACCGCGCCGGCGTCAGCCGTGAGCAAGACGAGCATTTCGCCCGGACCGACGAACAACGCAGGCTGCCGCCCGTCGGCGTAGCGATAGCGGGAATAGTGGCGGTGGAAGATGTCGCGCGCGGTGTCGTTGCCATCGAGCACCTCGATCCAACCCTCGCCGATCAAGAAGGGTTGGACGTTCACGGCTGGTAGTCTTTCCAGTCGACGCGATTGATGACCGTCGGCCCGGCATAGTCGCCGACGAGGTTCTGTTCCCAGACGAACCAGGCCAGGTTCATGCGGCTCGAGGCTTCGTTGCCGTCCCAGCCGTCGCGATGCATCATCGGCAGGCGCCGCGTGAAGACATGGATGCGCGCCGGCTTGCAATCGTCCATGGCGTAGTTGCGGTCGGGATCGTCGAAGCCGCAGAGGAAATTCAGGTTGAGCAACAGCGCCATCTTCGGCGGCCGGTGCACGCGCAGCGCATGCGCGACGAAAGCGTTGAGCACGCCGCCGTAGGGCGGGTTGGTGGCGATATCGTCACAATCGTCGCCTGCCTCGCTGGTGAGGAAATCCCGAACGTCCTGCAAGACGCCATGGCGATCGGCGGTGCCGTAGTCGACGAGGTCGGAAAGCGCGACGTCGTAGCCGGCCGCTTCCAGCATGCGCGAGATCGCGCCGCGACCGCATGCCGGTTCCTTGATGCGAGGGCCGAAGGTCTCCAGCGCCAGCAGCGTGTGCACCGCTTCCGGGCACGTCTCGTAGAGATTGTTGCCGCGCTCGGCCGCGCTGGCGGTGTCGGTGCCGATCGCCACGCGCAGATTCGCCCGGCTCGGCTCGAGTCCTTCCGCGACGCGCCCGGCGATCACCCGCTCGACAATGCCAGGATCCCGCCGCTCGGCATCGGCCAGCTTGCGAGCGTCGTGGATTTCCTTTCGGGTGAGCCCGGCTTCGGCTGCCGTGAAACCGTTTCCGTCTGGAACGGTTTTCGGCCTGCCGCCCTTCGAGGCCTCCCCTTTTTCCTGGGCGGCAGTCCATTCGGTGGCAATCGTGATCTTCGCGCGCGTTTCGATCAGCAGCGCGTCACCCTGGAGCCGGCGTGCCTTCCGGATCAGATGCTCGCCGGCATGGAAGCGGGTGGCGTAGCTGCCTGCCGCCTTCGCCTGGTCATAGGCGCCAGCGGCCAGCATGCGTGCCGATGCGACGTCGCCGTCGTCGAACAGCATCCGAGCTCGCTCGATGACATGAGCGAGTCCGGAATCGTCGAAGGGGACGACCGCCTCCATGGCTTATGCCATTTCAGACAGCTTGGCCCGCGCCGGATCGAGCACCTCGAGTGTCGTCCTGATCTGGTGGAGATCGGCGTCGGTCTCCTGGTAGCAATTGTCCCGCACCAGCTTCGCCTGGGCGATGACGCGCTCGTACTCGACCGTCGCGGCGGCCTTGGTCGCTTCAAGTTCGGTCTCCTTGGTGCGCAGCCGGTCGATGTGCCGTTTCAGCGACATACCGGTGGTGGCGATCATGTTGCGAACCGAGGGTTTCGGCTGGGAGGGATCTCGGGCCAGTTCCTGGGAGACGGCTTCCGAGAAGTCTTCGTCGACATCCAGCGGCTCGGTGCCGGCGGTTTGTAGAGTGTCCATTTCAGTTGATCCTCAGGTAGATGCCGCGACACGACACGCGCGGGATTGCGCGGCCGCGAAAACGGCGGATGAAACGGGAAAGGAAGGAGGTCATTGCGCTTGTTCGCCGTATTGTTCGGCGACGATGGCGCCGACGACCTCGTCGACGTGGTCGTCGCTCCACCACTTGCTTTTCTTGGCGCCGATCACCTGCCCCTGCGCCGAGCGCGGCGTGCCGTAGGCCAGACATTTGCCGAGCCCAACTCGACGGGCGTCAGGGAAGGCGATGATCAAGGCTTCCATGGCGAGATGACGCGCGCGCACGCCGAGTTCGCCGGCGCACACCGCAAACGGATCCTCTCGGTGCGGCCGGCAGGCCATTACGATGGCAAGGGCAATCTGGTCGGCTGTCGGGAACATCAGATGATCCCCGCCGCAAAACGGTCGGCAGCGCGAAGGGCTTGACCTATGAGCATGTGCATCATCTCGGACTGCGACCAGATAGGAGACCGAAGGGATGCGGCCTCGGCCAGGATCACGCCGTGAAGCATGTCGAGACTTGCCCGGTACCAGTGCTGGCCGAGATGGCAGTTGGCGAGAGTCCGCTCGGCACCAAGCACTATGGTGCGCGCCGCAGCGAGCCCCGGCGTCCAGACGACATGCGCGAAATGTAGCCTCTCCCACCGGCCGGGCTGGAGCTGAGGGAGATGCGCTTCGATGTTCTCGGCCGTCGCAAGCCGGAAGACGCCCGGGTCGGCCTCGAACCCGACGGCGCAGACCGCGGCATGGCCGGAGTTCTTGCGCCGATCGACCAGATTGCGCGGCATCGCGATGTCAACCGGCATTGTTTTCCTGCTCCTCACGCCGGCGACGTTTCTCCTCGCGCTTGCGTTCCCTCCGAAGTTGGTCGATCTCCCGAACGGTCTTGCGCCGGAAGCTCCGGCTGGTGCGGACGAGGCCAAACTCCTTCTCGATGCCGACAAGGATCTGGCCCAGGACGCGGCTCTTGACGTCGTGCAACGCCTGCCTCGACATGACCTCGACGCGGTGCCGGTCCCAGACGCGGGTGCAGAACTCGACGCCGTGGCCGCCGGCATGCGCCAGGAACGTCCGCTTGTAGCGCTGCGCGTCTTGCCCTTGCCGCCCTGCCCGCACGAAGCGGAGAAGGTCCATGATGTCGACCATGCGATCGGCGGCCGACTGGTGAACCACGATGCGAACTTCGGTGTTGTCGTACTGTGGCATCCCGTCGGCCATGCGCGACAGCTCGCGCACATAGGCCTGATGCTCGGTCTCTCGCGACGAGGGCATAGCCGATCCGACCTTGGAGACCATGCGGCGTTCGAAGTCGGGCATGTTTCGGGCCGTGTCGACGGCGTCGCCAAACAGTATCCAGAGCAGGTGGCGCGGCGTGGGCAGGCCCCGCCTGTTCTTGGTGAAGAAGATGTCCTCGGCATGCCGCATGTGCTCGATAAAGCGGTCGATCCGCTTCTCCAGCTCGGCGGGCGTATCGAGAAAAAGGCGCTTCATCTTCATCATGCCCGAGCCGCCGAAGCAGTATCCGTTACGGTTCCGGATGTTGCCAAATTGGTTACACGATTGGCAAGCGAAAGATCATTCGGCCAACGTGTTTTCCGTAGGATGCGACGACACTTAATCGTGCTTTGCACGCCCGGCTCACCATAGTGGCGGCGGATCGAGCCCAGCCATGCGCCCCACTCGGGCCGCTCGGGGGTGATCACGAAATCCCCGTCCTTGTCGATGGGTGGCGCGCCATGGAACTCGAGGAAGAGCTGCTTTTTCAGGAAGGGGATCATCATGGGCTTTTCCTTCCGAAGGATCATGGTTGTTCGATAGGTCCCCGCCGTCGCAACCGCCAGCGCCTTGCCGTCAGCTTCAAGGCTTGCGAACGTCTTCGCAGCCGCTTCCCGGCTGTCCGGTCGCATCTTCTCTGGCCATGAGGACCACAGCATATCGAAATCCCCTCCGCCCGGCGCGTCAGCGCGCCCTGGAGGTTCTCTTACTGGTTCCCTTACAGGGTTAGTGTCCGGATTCCGGACTCGGCTATAGGCATTTTCCGGACACGGCTCGCCCTCTTTTCCGGACTCGGCCCCGTGTCCAGATTCCGGACTCGGCTCCACCACATCTTCTGCCGTGACGAAATCGGCCTCGAACGCGAACCGATAGCGCGTGTTCTCCTGCTGTTTGGTGCGGGGGTTGATATGCTGCTCCCGGCGGATTAGGCCGGTCAGCTCCAGGATCTTGAGATGCTCATTGAGCGCAGAGCGCGACATCTCGCAGTCATAGGCGAGCTTGTCTTGGGACGGGAAGCAGCCAAGGTCGGGGTTGTGGCGGTCGCAGAGATGCCAGAGGACGATGCGCGTGGCAGGTTTGAGCCCGCGCTGGGTTATGGCCCAATTTGTGGCGGCATGGCTCATGTTGGCAGTGCCTCAACTGCCGCGACCGCGGTTTCAACCGGGCAACTATACCACTCGCCAGACAGGTGCCATTTGGCCAGGGCAATGTGGGTGAGCCGCTCAGCGTCCTGATGGTCTGCGAAGTGCCGCTGGAACACCACCACCGCTTTGATGGCCTTGTTGCGATTTACGGCCTTGCAGCGGCGGGTGGGATCGGTCGACATCCCGATCTTGACCCCGCCGTGCTCAGCCGTCATCACATACACGAAGGCCCGATCCTCGCGGACCGGTCTCGGGCCATGCTTACGAATTATCGTCATGTCGCTCTCTCAACTGCGAGGAGCGGCAATCCTACAAGCTACAAATGGTATTGCCGTTCAATGCGGTAGTTCATTGCCTATCCAATCGACGCCAACACCGCCGACAGGATTTGTTTAGTCATGGTAGGACCGACGTTTTCTCCCAGATATGCCGCTGCAGCCACCAGATGCACAGTTGCACTTCGCTCGGCGGCAGCCGATCCAATGCTCCTTGCTGTATGACAAAACCCGGCCATAACTGTCTTTACTTCACCGTTTACCGCCTGCCCGCCGTCAGTCTGCTTCATTTTTATTAAACCTCCTGGGAATGTTTCAACCTGAAACATCCGTGCGGACCTAAGGCGGAAGTAATTGGCGGAGGAAATCACACCTCCGTCAAAATCAGCCCCTGTTCGAAGCTTTCGCGATGACGGCTACAGGTTCGTTAACCGGCTCCACATCGGAGCCTGCCTTTTGGCACAAACGGTTGTAGCGGCCGAGGAGGTCGAAGATGGCTTTGCCGTTCCAGTTGGAAGCGGTGCCGTACCAAGCATCCCTCACCCGCCAGTGGCCACGCGGATAGCCCAGCGCGTCACAGGCAGCGTTGATCTGAGCTTTGATGCCCATACCTGGTTTGATAGTTCCGGCGGCTTTGAACACCACCTGTTGTAGCTCTGCAGCAATATCCTGCATCGATTCCTCACAAAAAACAGGAGAAGGAACGACGACCCATCGGGATTCTCGGATGCCTTGTCGGACACATCCAACAATTTCCCCGCCATCATCGCGACAACCGCAAGGGGAATGCCGATGGCCCATGACGATGATTGCTGGAAACCGCTTGGAGTTGCGGCTTGGGAAGTTGTTGAACGCGCCGACCAATTTCGGACGGAACGAGGAACCGTGTGGATCGTATCTCGGGTCAAGCCGAAGTCCGGCACTGTGCAACAACATCTGCCGCCTCCCTGCCCAACCAATGGTTTGCGTTCACCTCACCGTCGGTCATAACGACGATGCGGTCGAGATATGGTTGCCTGGGCATCCGGCCGGCCTCGTACCGATCGACTGTCAGCCGCGTACAGTCGATCATCCGGCCCACGTCGGCAGTGCTTAGATTGCGTTCTTCACGCCACTTCGTCAGTTGATGCAGGTTTTCCATGGGCGGGTTTTGTCACCAATTTGGTTACAAGTCAAGGCTTGTAACCATTCTGGCACAGTTTCGCAGGAAATCGTTTTGAGCTACCGCATTGATATGGCGAATGGAATTAAGCACTTCCGGGAGAAAGCCGGGCTCACCAAGGCTGAGCTTGCGCGTCGCGTTGGCACCACAAGGCCCCAGATGGGCCGCCTCGAGGAAGAGGATGGCCCAAACGGCCGGAAACTCACGTTGAAGTGGGCGGAGCGAATCGCGCCGCACCTCAATGTCAGGCCGGAAGAGCTTATGTTTCCGGAGCTTGCGGCGATTGACGTCAGCAAATTCAACCAGGTGTTCGAGATCGCCGGCGGCAAAAATCAAACGCCAGGCCTCGTGCTGGATCCTGAGTTTCTGGCCCGGATGCTGCCGAACTCAACGGGCCACAACCTCCGGTTCATGATGGTCGACGCCTACCAGGCCAATGGCATTGTTGCCAAAGGGGATGCGCTTGTGATCGATCTGGACGACAACACCCCCAATCGACCCGGCATCTTCGCCCTAGAGATCGCCGGCGCGGTGCAGTGGCGCTACCTTTCGCCCACGACGGCAGGCGCCGTCCAGGTCCACAACGACAACCCCGCGGCGGTCAACGAAACCGTCCAGCCGAAGGACTTGAAGGTCATCGGACGCGCCCGGCTGAGGATTTCCACACTCTGATCTGCATTTTTTTTGCGCGAGATGTAACCAATTTGGGTACAGCTCTTGCAAAACGTACCAAATCGGTTACGATCCTATTCACGCAGAAGGATCGCTAGACCGATGGCCCAGTTGCCCCTGGTTGTATTTTCCCATCATGCCTCGCGGTCATGTGTTGAGTATCTGCGTGTTCCCGGCCGGGCCGGTGTGACCCCCCCGCACCATTCGCCCGCACCAGCTCGGCCGGGTTCTCCCAATCTAAGCAGCACTGCGCCCCGCGACCGCTTCGTCGCGCCCATTGCGTTGCCAAAATGGTTTCACGTGTAACACAAAAGGAAACAGACGGATGACGGCGGACCAATATGCATGGTGGCGTCAGGCCTTGAAACTGGCGGGCGGATATCGCGAGCTGACCAACGATCAGCTGCTCCTGCTCGCCCCTTCTGCCGACAGCCCGGAGTCAGGATTTTTCAGGAACCGTCCATTCAAGGATGCGCCCCTGGTTCCTGTTGCCATTTGGCGCGACGCATCGGGCAATGTCATCTGCCTGCAGGGCGGCAAGGAAGCGGAGGCCGATAGGGTCTGGAACTATGCTTGCCGCAACCCGATCACCGAAGCGCTCTATCATTCGGTGCTGGCCGGCGAGCCTTGGCCAGATGAGCCTCCGTCGGTTTCGAAGGAACACAACCTCCCGGCCAAGACCGGCGATCTGCACAAAGACCTGACCCTTGAGCTGGCCGCCGAGAAGGAGACGGTCGAGGGCTTCCTCAAAAAGCCGATCAGCACCCAGGAGCAGGCCGATCAGGCGGGCGTCTGGGCAAAGCGGCTCGCCGGAATCGCCACCAAGGCGGACGAACAATTCAACGTCGAGAAGCGTCCTTGGCTCGATGGCGGCAACGCCGTCGATGACAAATGGCGCGATCTGCGGACCGATGCCAAGGACCTCGCCAAGAAGCTGAAAAAGCATGGTGAGGCGTGGCTGAAAGAACTGGACCGCCTGGAGCAGGAGCGCCAGCGCAAGGCTCGCGAGGACGCAGATCGCATTCGGCGCGAGGCAGAGGCGGCTGAGCAGCGGGCGGCCGACGTCGCGCGCGCGGCCGAGGAGGAGAAGGCTCAGCGCGAAGCCGACACTTCACCCGGCCTCGCATCTTCGTTCGCACAGGAGAGCGACCAGGAGGCCCGGCGGCTCGAAGCCGAGGCCGAGGCAAGGCAGTTGGCCCAGCGCGCAGCGGAAGCCGCACGCGAGGCCCAAGCCCGTCCGGTCTTCGCTGGCAGGACCGGCGCCAAGATGTCCCTGCACACCTATTGGGTCGCGAACATCACCGATTACGACGCGCTGGTTGTGGCCTTGAAAGACGAGCCGGAGGTCCGGGAGGCGATCGAGAAGATCGCAGGCCGCATCGCGCGCAACAAAGACGCCGCCCTGCCGGCCGGCATGGAGCGGGTTCCAGACAAGAGGGCAGCATGACCGACCAGAAGATCGTCGCCGTGAAATTCGGCGAGAGCGACAAAACCTACGACTATTTCGCCGGCGCCTTCGACGTGGCTGTCGGCTCCCGCGTCATGGTGCCTGTTCGCGGCCGCGAGACGTCCGTCACGGTCGCCGAGATTAAGGATCATTCCGACGCCGCCAAGACAGCCATCCTCGCAATCGACGTGCGCACCGACGAGCAGCGCGCCGCCAAGCATCCTAACGGCCGGCACCAGTGGTCGCCCGACGGAACGCTGCTCGACGAGAACGGCAACCGGTCGTTCTTCGACGACGTGGACAAATAGCTATGCGCTTGGTCCGCGTTGCCATCGTCATTTTCTGGCTGCCCGTGATGATCAGCGCCGCTTGCAGTCGGCTCTTCCGCGAAGTCCCCGCCGCTTTCTGGTTCGCGTGGAACGACATGTGCATCGAGCAGGACGAGATGCGCCGGACCTGGCGCGCCAACAGCTTCAACCTCGAGGATTGGAAATGAACGAACGGGCTCAGGTACCGGCCCTTATGGTCGGCGGCGCGATCAGCGCCATAATCCCTCAGTCGATCGAGGAAACGTGGCGTCTCGCCACCATGATCGTCGAGGCCGGTCTGGCGCCACAGGCGCTTGTCGGTCGCGAACCGGCCGAGGATGCCGGCGACGACGCCTGGAAGCGTTGGGGCAAGAAGGGCACCAGCGCCGTGGCCATCGTCATCATGTCCGGCGCGGAGCTCGGCCTGCCGCCCATGGTGGCGCTGCGCAGCTTTACCGTCATCGGCGGCAAGCCGGCGCTTTACGGCGACGGACTGATCAACGTCGTTCGAAAGTCGGGCAGAGCGAAATCGGTCGAGCTGGGCTATCTGCGCGATGCGACGAAAGAGGCGCTCCTCAATCTCGGCCTGCACAAGGACGTGGTTGCCCAGATGAACACCGTCGACGAGCGCACCATCGGCTGGTGCAAGGCGGTGCGCTCCGACACAGGGGAAATGAAGGTCGAGGCCTATTCGGTCGCGGATGCCAAGCAAGCCGGCCTCTGGGACGAACGTCCGACCCGTCGCGGCAAGGTCTGGAAAAACAATCAGCATGTGTGGGACGACGTGCCTAACGATTCCTCCTGGTTCCGCCATCCCAAGCGGATGAAGCAATGGCGCGCAGCTGGTTTCTGTCTGCGCGAGCTATTCGGCGACGTTCTTGGCGGCGTGCGAGACGAGTTCGAGGCCCGCGAGATCGCCGGCGATCTGATCGAGCACCACGACGACGAGCCGGCACCCAGGGCGAGGCTTACCCCGCCATCGCCGCCACCGGTGCCCAGCCTCGACGCCGTCGACCCTATCCCCGAGAACGGGTTCGACAAGGATGTCGAGGGCATGCACGACGGCGCAGAAGCCGCCGAGGAGGAGCAACCAGCGGCCTTCGACTACGGCAAGTTCTTCGAGGATTTCCAGATCGCCCTTCAAGGTGCGAAGTCGACCGCGGCTGTGGAGGAAATCTGGACCGAGTTCGACGTCGAGGATCAATTCCACGACGACGAGAGCAGTCGCCAGCTGGCCGACAAGATCAAGGCGCGGAGGCTCGCTGCGCTCGCTCCGCCGAGCGCGGGCTGATCATGGCCGGCCGGATCGCATTCCTTCCCGACCACGGCGCCCAGGTGCTCGGTCCGCCCGAAAACTGGCGGCCGCGCGCGCTCAGCGTCCGCGAGAAGCTTGAGATCGTCGTGCGCCAAGGGGGCAAGGAGCCCAGCGGCGCGCGGCTCAACCCGCTCGACGGTGTTCAGTTCGATCACGATCCGGCGTTGCAGCGGCGGCGCTGGGACCCAGAAGCGCATGACACCATCCCGCCATCGTGCGCGCTCGACTACATCGTGGCGCTGAACAAGCCCACGCATGGCGTCAAAACACCGGTCGACCAACGCGAGATCGCGAAGACGAAGCGGCTCGAGGGACGGACCGGAAAGGGTAAGCCGAAACGGAAGATCCCGAGCCGGCCTTTCCCGAAGCTCCACAGGGGTTTTCGATGAGGCGCGCCAGCTACGCCGAGCTCGCCGTCACGCCTGGGATGGTCTTCATTGCGGACCGCTGCCGGCCGGACCTGCCGAGCGTGACCAACGATGCCGAGCGCGTCGTCGAGCAATGCCTGGCCGCCTATGGCGAGCGTCGCATCATCTATCGCGACAGCGGGGGTGAGTGGGGCGAGCTGCTGCACACGGGCATCCAGTTTCGGGGCTTCGCGCCCTACGCCGACCTGACGCCCGACGAGGAGGCAGCATGAGCGAGCATGATCCACGCAAGGCGGCATGCAAGGGCGCGGCCACCAGGTCGACCCGCTGCGGCATGGATCACATGGAAGAATGCCGGGCCTGCCACATGGAGGTGGACTGGGATCTCATGAACCACCCCTTCATCGGCTTCAAGGCGAGCTGCGGCTACATACCCTTTACCCCTGACCATAACGAGGAGACTTACCCATGCCTAACGAAGTAGCGCACCCCCCGAGGATTTCGGACCTCCAACTGCGCATCGCCCAGGCGCAGACGCAGGCGAAGATGGACTTGCTGGAGCGCGCCAACGAATCCCTGACGTCCCAGCTGACGACGATCTTCGACGGCATCGGCCGCAACGAGCAAGTCGAGCTGATCTATCCGAACGGCGAGGTGGTGCTGATCACCAAGGCGCGGCCTCGTAGAGGCGAAGGCGGCGAGTGATGCCGATCATCTCCGTGTATGTCGACGAGATGACCGCAGCTCGCATGAAGGCCATTTCCGCCGAGAAAGGCCGGTCGGTCGAGGACCTGGCGGAGTGCGCCGTCTCCGAAGCCGCGCTCAATTATTTCCGGCTTGCGCCGGCCGACTCGGATCCTGGTCGCGCCGACGGCGGCGCGAACATCATCACCACGCACGCCAACATCGCGGGCACCTGATGAGCACGTTCTTCCTGGCCGCCGGCTTCATCATCATGCTCAGCGCTTGCGGCCGGCGCGCCTACCTCGATTTCACCGGTCGATGGGTGCCGATCGAGGGATATGTCTTCGGCGCGATAGTCGGGTTCATCGGCGCGCTGCTGATCCTGATAGGCATTTTGCTGGCGGCGGCGCCCTGATGGAAACTCCAATTGGACATGTCCAAAAGCAAAAGAGCCCCGACGAGGCGCTGACGCAGCTCTATGAGCTGCTGGCGGCGAAGAACGCGCCAAAGCCGGGAAGCTTCACCAGCCTGAACGAGGATCAAAAGCGGGAATATTTCCGCCTCGCCCGGCGGCGTAGCCGGGCGAGGGTGCGCGCCGCCCCCTCGGTCGCTGCCACTGCAGCCAACATCAATCAGGCGCTCGCCGACGCGGCGCTGATGATCCTCGCCACCGATGCGCCCGGCGCCGACCAGGTTCGCAAGGTGCTCGCCACGATCTTCGAGCAGCGCCCGGGCGTGCCGATCTCGATCGAGACCAAAGCCAAGGGCGGGAAGCTCAAGACGAAACTCATCGCGAGAGCCAATGATGTCTGAGCGGATCTTGGCGGCGATGGAGACCGCGGAGCAAAAGGCATGGGACGCCCTCGCCCGCTACAAGTTCTACATGTTCGGCTACCACGCGGCGCATTGGGTCAATCTCAACCGCATTGGTGAATTCAAACGCGAAAACCCGTTTGGAGACTTAGTGAAGATGGCCCGTGGGTACCGACCCATGCCGATCACCGCGACTTCCTCGATCGAACTTCCATCCTCAATTGCCGAACAAGGATCGCTACTATGAGCGACATCCAAGAGTTAAAAAGAGACCAGCTCCTGGCGGAGATCGGTCCCGACGTCGTCACGGCCGAGATGCTGGCCGAGCGAGTCGGCATCTGCACCCCGCACCGTATATCGCTACGTGCGCCAATTGCGTGCGGCTGGCCACAAGATCCTTTCGGGGCCTGGCTTCGGCTACCTGAGACTCGAGCGCGCTCCGGAGGCACAGCCATGAGCCTAGCCGCCGGGCGAAACTGAGATGTTCTTCATCGACTGCTGGTCGGTCGGTCTCGACGATATCCCGCGAAAGCAGATCACCCCCGAGCGCATACTGACGATCCTCCAGCGGGAGGGCCGTTTCAGCAATTTCGAAGCCACCGCCAACCGAGCGATCACGGCGATCGTCAATAGCAACCTCGTCGAGACCTACAGGCCGGCGAGCCTCAAAGGGAGCGACGGGTACCCTTGGACCTATGTTCGTCTCACCGAAGCAGGCCTGCGCGTCATAGGGGCCGGCGCGCCACGACCTGATCACAAATAGGCTCAAGCATTCGTGATCCGCCTTTGTTGCGCGGTTCAAGTAAGGGATCGACCCGCAACTGGTGTCGAATAACCTCCATGAAATCTTACATCATCAACCTGGACCGCAGCCCGGGCAGAATGCAGCGCATGGCTGATCGTCTCAACTCCATCGGAGCAGCCTTTGAACGAGTGCCGGCGGTGGACGGGCGCCTGCTTAGCGACGCTGAGATTGCGGACGTCTACAAGCCCATAGCTGGCGTGGCCGCGATGACGCCGGAAGAGGTGGGCTGCTTCCTGAGCCATCGAAAATGCTGGGAGCGGATCGCGTCGGGTCCGGACGCTTACGGCTGCGTTTTCGAAGACGACATGTTGATATCCAAGCGGGCCGGTCTGTTCCTGGTCGAGGAGGCCAGCTGGGTTCCTCGCGACGCGGACCTGGTCAAGGTCGAGACAGTCGTCGGAAGGGTGTGGCTGGACCGCACCGTACTTGCGCTGCGCGACGGCTTCGAACTGGCGCGCTTGCGGAGCTTCTCTTTTGGGTCCGGCGGATACATTCTATCGAAAACTGCGGCCGAGCGCCTGTTGGCGATGACCAGGGTATTCTCGGATGCGGTCGACCATGTGAAGTTCAACCCCGCCTGCGGGATCGCCGGTAGTCTGAAATCCTATCAGATGATCCCGGCTCTGAGCGTTCAAACGCAGAGCTTCTATCCCAAGGGTTCCCCTTTGATCGAAGTGCCGGCGCTCGCCGTGCACAGCGATCCTCGCTTTCCCGGGAACTTGATGGAGAAGCCGTGGCTGCAGCGAAAGGTCTTGCAGGCGCTCCGTCGGCTGGGACACACGCTGCGCCGCCATTGGCGAACCGAGGTCATGTTTGCCGATCAAACAGGTGCTTTCTGCAGCAAGACCTAGGGAAAATTAGACCGCCTTTTTTGCTTGACATTATTGTAACCGAAATGGTTACACTGAGCACCGATTTGGTAGCAAAGAGAAGCAGCATGAGCAGTTTGCCAGCAATGATGGAAATCGATCTCCTCGAGACGCCGGCGCCAATCGGGCAAGCGCGCCCGTCACCAGGTCGACCCGAGGCGATCTGACCTCGACGACACAACCCCTACCACGGAGAGTAAGCATGGAAGACAAGAACTACATCGAGTTAACGGCCTCGATCGTCTCGGCCTATGTCGGAAACAACCCGGTGCAAGCCGCGCAATTGCCGGAGCTGATCGCATGCGTGAACGCCGCTGTGCGCAAGCTTGACGGCCCGGCGGTCGTCAACGCGACCGCACCGAAGGAGCCGGCCGTCCACCCCAAGAAGTCGATCCATCCCGATTTCATCATCTGCCTGGAAGACGGGTTGAAGTTCAAATCGCTCAAGCGGCACTTGATGACCGACCACGGTCTTACGCCCGCCGCTTACCGCGCGAAGTGGGGTCTGCCGGCGGATTACCCGATGGTGGCGCCGAACTATTCCGCCACGCGGTCGCGGCTGGCGAAGGCCTCTGGCCTCGGCCGGCATTCCAAGGTGCCGCCGATCCGCACCAAGACGCCCGCGCGCCGCGCCTTCCAGTAGGCGCGCCATGAAAGTCACCGCCGTCATTGAGCGACTTGCGAAGGGCGATTCCCTGCGCCTCGGCTTCTCCAGTGGCCAGAGGCGGTGGTGGTTCGAAGGACCTTACCAGGTCGTGCCAGAGCATATCTTCACGCGGCGGTGCACGACGGGGCTGTCGCCGTGATCGAGGCCGGCGACAGCCTGTTCGGCTTCAAGGGAAATTCGCAGACCTGGCTGGTCGAGGATGTTCCGATGCACGGTGACCCCTGGGCCAGCTACGACGCCTGGAAGCCGACACCGCCCGATTGGGTGATGCCCTTCCACACCCGTCGCTACGCCGACGAAACCCGTTGGCGCATGCACCGCGATCTCGGGCGACATTCGTTCTTCGACGGCGACGAGTCCGAATACGAATCTGCGAGGAATGGGACGAGCTGGCGCGCATCGATGCGCACGAGCGCGCGCCCGAGGAAGAAGATTTCGAGGAGATGACTGCCGCGACCGGGAAGAGCCATGAATGACCAGCCGCCCGAAGTGCTGACCATGTCGCAGACACCGGAATACTGGTCGTCGCGTTTTCGCGACAAAGGGTTGCGCATGTCCGCCAGGTCGTTGCGCGAGAAGGCGATCAAGACGGGCCTCTGCTACTGTGTCGACAGGCAGGTGCTGATCTCGCCGCGGCAGATCGATGAGTTGTTTTTGTGGAGTAAAGCGTCATGCCGCTCACGATCTACAAGCGCGGCCGGTTCTGGTGGCTCACCGGAAGGGTCCCAACCCGGCAAGGCGAGCAGCGCGTACACGAGAGCACTGGCGAAACTGACGAAGCCAAAGCGAACAAGGTCCGCCTGAATCGCGAGCTGCGTGCCCAGCAGGAAATCGATCTCGACCCAAAGGACTTCTTCACCTTCGCCCAAGCCGTCGAGGCCTATCTGCAAGCCGGCAAGAGCGAGAGCTACATCCAGAAGCTGCTCGAACATTTCGCCGACACCAGGATCTCGGACATGACCGGATCGGGCGTGCGTGCCGCCGCCAAGGTGCTGTACCCCGGTGCTGCTTACACGACATGGAACCGGCAGGTGATCATCCCCACCCGGGCCGTCATCAATCTCAGTGCCGATGACGGCAAATGTCGAGAAGTGGTGATCAAAGGGTTCAAGAAATCGGACAAGGACGTCCGCCGGCCGAGCACCCCGCCCAAGCGCGCGGTCGACCGTTCCTACATCGACACATTCCGGGAGCACAGCGACGACCCCCGAATCAGCGCCTTGATGCTATTCATCTACCAGACCGGCGCCCGTGTCTCGGAGGCGATCGCGCTTGAGGATGATTCGCCTGATGTCGACCTGGTGAACCGCAAGGTCATTTTCCGCGACACGAAGAATGGCGAGGACGGCGAGGCCGATCTAACGGTCGAGATGGTCTACGAGATCCAGGAACTCCGCCAGTGGAAGCGGGAACGCTTGGCCGCATGGGAGGTGCGCGTACCCTGGAAGAATAGGCGCTCAGCCCCACGCCACAACGGCCGGGCCGCTAAGAAGCCGAACACCCGCCTGTTCGGCTATATCCAGCGCGGTTCGGTCTACAAGGACATCAAGCGCATCTGCGAAAAGGCCGGCATCCCCTATCTTGGCACCCATCAACCCGGCCGTCACAGCTTCGCCACCGAGATGATCGTGCGCAACGGCGTCGACATCGCCACCACGGCAAACAAGGGCCGTTGGAAAACGAAAAAGCTCCTCCTCGAAAACTACACCCACGGCGAGGGCAAGGGCGTCATCGATAAGGTCTTCGGGAAGAAGAAGCCGCGCAAGGCGGCGAACGCTGGTGACAAAGCAACCAAAGTGGTTACGAGACCTTACACCAGCCGAAAACGGCCTGCCTGATAACAATCTGATTTTGCTAGAAAAAGGGCCGCGTTTCCATCTTGGTTGCGCCCTTACCAAGGGAGTGCTCTACCACTGAGCTACCGCAGCCTGCGATGGCGGCGCTTCTGCCATAACGAACCGGCAAGCGCAAGGCCAAGAAAACCTTAAAACGACGCATGCCTTCGTGCGAAATCGCTGCGCGGTTTTCCCGCGGCATGTGTCGAATGCCGCGGCTGTGGAAGCCGCTTGCGAGCAGGCTTCGATGACATGGCGGCGCCACAATGTTAACTATGCCTGAACCACAGCCGGCTATCCGCCGGCGAGGACCGGCGATGAACGACAAGCCAAATCCGCCGAAAAAACGCGACGGCGAGCGCAAGGACCGGCTGGCCGAGGCGCTGCGTGCCAACCTGCAGAAGCGCAAGGCGCAGGCCCGTTCGCGGCGGGATGGCAATCCTGATGATCGGCCGGAAGGATTGCCGACTGCTGGAAAAATGCACAAGGACTAACCGAAATCAGCCACACTGGCCGATCACACTCGGTCCACAGATGGGGAAATCCTATTTCTTGAACCGCACCGGCCGATAGTCTAGAGCCGGATATACTCAACCGATTGAAACCGGCCCGTCCGGGCCGAGGGGACGTTCTTTCATGGATCGCATCAGAATTGTCGGCGGCAATAAGCTTGCCGGAAGCATTCCGATTTCGGGCGCCAAGAACGCGGCGCTGCCGCTGATGATCGCCTCGCTGCTCACCGACGACACGCTGACGCTCGAAAACGTGCCGCATCTGGCCGATGTCGAGCAACTGATCCGCATCCTCGGCAATCACGGCGTCGACTATTCCGTCAACGGCCGGCGCGAGAAGCAGCAGGAGGGCTATTCGCGCACCATCAATTTCTCCGCCCGCAACATCGTGGACACCACCGCGCCCTACGAGCTGGTGTCCAAGATGCGCGCCTCCTTCTGGGTTATCGGCCCGCTGCTTGCCCGCATGGGTGAGGCCAAGGTGTCGCTGCCGGGCGGCTGCGCCATCGGCACGCGCCCGGTCGACCTCTTCCTCGAAGGCCTGCAGGCGCTGGACGCCGAGCTCGACGTCGACAACGGCTATGTCGTCGCCAAAACCAAGAACGGTCGTCTCCACGGCAACCGCTACGTGTTCCCGAAAGTGTCGGTCGGCGCCACCCATGTGCTGATGATGGCGGCCTCGCTCGCCAAGGGCGAGACGGTACTCGAAAACGCCGCCCGCGAGCCGGAGATCGTCAATCTCGCCGAATGCCTGATCGCCATGGGCGCCAAGATCCACGGCGCCGGCACCTCCACCATCACCATCGAGGGCGTCGAGGCGCTGTCGGGGGCGCGCGTGCGCGTCATTCCCGATCGCATCGAGACCGGAACCTATGCCATGGCGGTGGCGATGACCGGCGGCGACGTGGTGCTGGAAGGCGCGCGCCCCGACCTGTTGCAGAGCGCGCTCGACGTCATTGCCGAGACCGGCGCCGAGATCACGCCGACCAATGCCGGCATCCGCGTCAAGCGCAACGGCGCCGGCATCGCACCGGTGGATGTGACGACCGCGCCCTTCCCCGCCTTCCCGACCGACCTGCAGGCGCAGTTCATGGGCCTGATGACGATGGCGAAGGGCAAGTCGCGCATCACCGAGACGATCTTCGAGAACCGCTTCATGCATGTGCAGGAGCTTGCCCGCCTCGGCGCCCACATCACGCTGTCCGGCCAGACGGCGATCGTCGACGGCGTCGCCAAGCTGAAGGGCGCGCCGGTCATGGCGACCGACCTGCGCGCCTCGGTGTCGCTGGTCATCGCAGGGCTTGCCGCCGAAGGCGAAACCACCGTCAACCGGGTCTACCACCTCGACCGCGGTTTCGAGCGCCTGGAGGAGAAGCTTTCCGGCTGCGGCGCGGTGATCGAGCGGATTTCGGGCTGACAAAGCGCCTCGGTTGCGCAGAGCGGAAAGACCGCATAACAGAAGATTGACTAATCAACCTTCAGGTGCGCATTCCGCATGGCCCTCAAGCTCATCGCGCTCGACGACCAGGATCTGAGCATCATCTCGGCCCACGTCCAGGACGCCGTGATGAAGGTCTCCGACCTCGAATACCTGCCGGCGGCCAAACGTTTCGTGCTGACCATGAACCGCTTCGTCTGGGAGGCGAGGTCCGGCTTCTTCCGCCAGCACAATGAACGGCGCCAGTGCGTGCTGCATTTCGACCGCGTGCTCGGCGCCAAGACCAGCGGCATCGCCCGCGACAAGCCGGCGGAGATACTGTCGCTCTTGGCGGTCAGCTTCGTCGCATTCAGCAAGCCGGCCGGCATCATCGAGCTGGTTTTTTCCGGAGGCGGCACGATCATGCTCGACGTCGAGTGCATCGAGGCGCGGCTCGCCGATGTCGGCGGCTCCTGGGAAGCCACCTCGCGCCCGGTTCACAGGACCTGAGCACCGACGATGGCCATCACGCTTAGCCAAACCGACGCCGATTTCGAGCTGCGTTTTTCGGCATTCCTCACCACCAAGCGCGAAGTGTCGGCCGACGTCGAAGCGGTGGTGCGCGACATCGTCGCGCGCGTGCGCGCCGAAGGCGACAAGGCGCTCATCGACTACACGCTGAAATTCGACAAGGCCGATCTCAGCAGGCTCGGCATCGCCGTCTCCAGGGCCGACATCGAAAAGGCATACGCCGCGGCCGACCCAGCCACAGTCGAGGCGCTCGAATTCGCACGCGACCGCATCCGCTCCCATCACGAGCGGCAGAAGCCGAAGGACGACCGCTACACGGACGCCGCCGGCGTCGAGCTCGGCTCGCGCTGGACCGCGATCGATGCCGTGGGGCTCTATGTGCCCGGCGGCACAGCGAGCTATCCGAGCTCGGTGCTGATGAACGCCGTGCCGGCCAAGGTCGCCGGTGTCGAACGCATCGTGATCGTGGTGCCGGCCTCCGGCGGCGTGATCAATCCGCTGGTTCTGGTCGCGGCCGACCTTGCCGGCGTCTCCGAGATCTATCGCGTCGGCGGCGCGCAAGCCGTCGCCGCGCTCGCCTATGGCACCGAGACGATCCGGCCGGTCGCCAAGATCGTCGGGCCGGGCAATGCCTATGTCGCGGCAGCCAAGCGCCAGGTGTTCGGCAGCGTCGGCATCGACATGATCGCCGGGCCGTCGGAAGTGCTGGTCGTGGCAGATGCGGACAACGATCCGGACTGGATCGCCGCCGATCTGCTGGCGCAAGCCGAGCACGACGCGTCGGCGCAGTCGATCCTGATCACCGACAATGCCGCATTCGGCACGGCGGTGGAGCAGGCGGTCGAGCGCCAGTTGAAGAGCCTGCCGCGCGCCGCGACGGCCGCGGCAGGCTC